>NZ_JCALCE010000026.1:0-91362 GCF_059812195.1 Mycobacterium sp. NGS68
CCTCACCAAGCATCAGCAGTCTGATTCGATTTCGCCGCGGCGCAGCTATGGCGCTCAAATTGCGCTGCCCTTCACCGGCCTCGACCGTCCCAGCGGTCTGGCGGTCGATAGTGCCGGCACCGTCTACGTCGCCGACTCGAACAACGGACGGGTGCTAAAGCTGCCGGCGGGCTCGTCTACACAGGCCATCATGCCGCTCGCCGACATCGTTTCGCCTGAGGGTGTAGCGGTGGATATCGCCGGCAACCTCTACGTCTCCTTGCTCAATCCCCCCGGGGTACTAAAGCTGGCGGCGGGCTCGTCCACCCCAACCAGGCTTCCGTTTTCCGACTTCACACCCAACGGCGTGGCAGTGAGTAGCGCCGGCACCGTCTACGTCGCCCAGAATGGCCTTGACGCGAACCGCGTGTTTGCGTTGGCAGCGGGCTCCTCCGCGCCGACTGTGCTGCCCTTCACCGATCTCAAAAATCCGCACGGTGTGGCGGTGGACAGCGCCGGCAATGTCTTCGCGACCGGATCCATAAATGGCCGGGTGTCGAAGTTGCCAGCGGGCTCGTCCACCACCACCCTGTTGCTCGCCGACCTAAGAGACCCCGAGGGTGTGGCGGTGGACGGCGCAGGAAACGTCTACATCACCGACGGCGGCAACGACCGTGTGTTGAAGTTGCCAGCGGGCTCGTCCGCGCCGGCCGTACTGCCGTTCACCGGGCTTCACCATCCCACGGGTGTTGCGGTGGATCACTCCGGCAACGTCTTTGTGGCCGACCTCGACAAGCGGGTGTTCGAACTACCGGTGCAGTAACGCGCTCAAGACGGCGGCTGTAACGCCTTGGCAGCATCCGGGCCTCGCCAGGCGGGTCTCTCGGTGCACAGTGCCCGGCTTGATTGTGAAGCCATGGCATTGAGTGCGTGAACACAATCACCAGCCGCGGCTCGCACTCAGCGCGGCGCGGAGCCAAGCACGTCGCGCGGCACGTCAAGCGTCGCAATCGAATACCAGCCGGACTCGTCGCGGCCGTCGCGGGCCAACTGCATCGACGGGTAGTTCACGACGTGCGTGCCCTGCGGCTTGTGCTGCTGCCAGGCGACCGACGCCTGCAGCCGATAGCGACCGGGAGCCAGACCCCCGAGGTCGACGGACACGGTCTCGGTGGCCGAGGCGGCGACAGGTTGGTCTGACGAGCTGTCACCCTTGTGCACAAGGCCCTTCAAGTTCACCGTCGCCGGTAGCGTCCGAATCACCGCGCCGGAGTAGTCGACCAGACGGTAGCCGGGCGCCCACTTCTCGGTGGCGGCCGCGGCGCCGTAGTTGGTCCAGGTGACCCCTATGGTCGCCCGCCCGTCACGCTGCGTCTGCGAACCGGACCGTGCCTCCACCGAATACCGGTACCCCGAAGCAACATTGGCCGCAGCCCACAGCAGGTACAGCTTCGGGTCCATCGCGGTGGTCGAGTTCGCGTCCAGGAAGTTCACGCTCGACGTCATCGACACGTGGTACTTGACGACGTCGCGTAAACCCTTGCCGTAGTAGTCCTTGGGGTCGGTCTTGGTCGGCGGCGCGCCGCCCCACTCGGTGATCACCGGCGCCTCGGCCAGCCGCTTCCTCAGAGCGTCGACAAGCGGATCTTTGTGCTGCACATAGTAAGACCCGCTGTCCTCGGCCCAGACCGGGAACGGCGCATAGACGCCGAGCGCGTCCGAGCGGATCCCGACGGGCGCGACCATTTTCTTGGTGACGTCGTCGGCGAGCGTCTGGCGCACGATCTCCGGGTTGGCGACGGTCACCACCAGCTGCGTGTGCGGGAAGGCGTTGACGTTGGCCGCAACCAGCCGCCGAATGGAATCGATCGTGATGTTCTGGTCGCGGAACTGGCTGTAGTAGCCCAGCTTTGCGACGCTCTCGTCGGGCGGAGGACCTGGCGCGTTCAGCGTGTCGCGCAGGTACGCGTTGTGGTCCTCGCTGAAGTCGCCGTATCCGGAAAACTCGAAGACGCTCAGCCGCTCGTCGTTGTCGTAGCGACGGCCGAGCGCCGCCAGCAGCTGCTCGAAGCCCGAAAGGTAGCCCGGGTCATTCCAGTTCGGCACCACCTGCGTCACGCCGCGGGTCGACGAGCCGGCGGGCGGTCCGGCGTAGTCGGTGGTGGCGCCAGGAAGTGCACGGACCCAGTCGGGAACCTTGATGTTCGTGTCGTTGGGATATGTCGCGTCGCAACACGAGTCGTAGGCAGTCACCCGCAGCGTCAGCCGCATGTTGCGGTCGGCCAGCTTGTTAAGTGTGTCGTCGATCGCGCTGAAGTCGTACTTGCGATCGTCCGGAGCATCCGGCGGCAGGGTGCGCGGGTCGACAGGCTGCAACTGCCGCCACGAGATCCGCAGGCTCGCGTCGCTGGACGCCGGCCATGCCGGATAGCGCTGCTGCGCGGGATTGCCTTGCGGGAAGAGCGGTACCAGCAGGTCTTCGTACTGGCCGCGCAGCGGGTTGGCGATCTCCTGGACCCCGGCCGGTATCACCGAACTGACGATCGCGTTCAGCGGCCCGGGGTTGCCGTGCCGATCACCACCGCAGGCACCCACAACCAGCGTCGCGCAGGCGAGCAACACCAGGGCATTCTTCCTCAACATCATCGCTACCGAATGCTCAGATCGCGCCGAGCGACAGCGCCTCGCGGTCGGCGAGGAACGGCATCGGCATCCAGCGCGCGGACAGTAACTGCTCCATCGCGTTGCCGGGGACAGGTCGCGACAACAAGAACCCCTGCGCGCGATGGCAGCCGTGTTGCATCAAAGTCAGTGCGGCGGCAGGTGTTTCGACGCCCTCGGCGACCAGCTGCAGACCGAAGGCCTCGGCCAGGCCGATGATCGCACGGACGATGGCCAAGTCACCGGCATTGGTACCCAGGTCGCGCACGAACCCGGTGTCGATCTTGAGCATGTCGACGGGCAGCGACTTCAGGTGCGACAGCACGGCATAGCCGGTGCCGAAGTCGTCGATGGCGATCTGCACCCCAACCTCTTTGAGCTCCGCGAGGGTCTTGCGGGTGGTTTCGATGTCGTGCACCACCGCACGCTCGGTGATCTCCAGGCACACCGATCCGCCGTCGATGCCGAACTCCTCGATGGTGTCGGCGACGGTGCGGACGAAGCCGCGGGTGATCAGTTGCACGGGTGAGACATTGATGCGCAGGATCGCGCTCTGCCCGACGCCGTTGGCGCGCCACCGAGCGAATTCGGCACACGCGCTGCGCATCACCCAACGGCCCAATTCCCCTGCGAGATTGGTCGATTCGGCCACACCGATGAACGAATCCGGCAGCAGCAACCCCCAGATCGGGTGCCGCCAGCGCACCAGCGCCTCGGCCGCCACGATGGCGCCGGTCCACAGGTCTACTTCGGGCAGGTAGTGCAGCAAGAGGGCCTCGCTGTCGATGTCACCCTGCAAGTGCAGCTCGATGTCGTTGCGGAACGCGCTCTTCAGCGACATGTCGTCGGTGGACAGCGCCACCTGGTTGCCGCCCCCGCGCTTGGCGGTCAGCACGGCCTCGTCGGCGCGGCGCAGCAGGTCGGTGCTGTTGTCGCGCCCGGGCATGCCCACCGCCAACCCGATGCTGACCGTGCGGGTGATCATGTGGCCGCCGATCGCGAGCCGCTCGCGCAGCATGGTGCCCAGCCGCCTCGCGAACGACTCCGCGGCCCCGGCCGACATCGGCTGGTCCGGGATGACGACGAACTCGTCGCCGCCCAGCCGGGCGATCATGCTCTGACTGCCCGCGCACACGCGAATGCGCTGCGCAAACACGCGGATGAACCAGTCGCCGGCGGTGTGCCCCAGGTAGTCGTTGATCGGCTTGAGCCGGTCGAGATCCAGATACAGCACCGCGACGGGTCCGGTGTTGCCCGCGGCGAGCCGGTCGGAGAGATGCGCGACCAGCGCGCGCCGGTTGTACAGGCCGGTCAGGTCGTCGTGCTCGGCCAGGTAGCGCAACTTCTCCTCGGCCGCGATGCGGGCCTGCAGCTGCGCGAACAGCGCGGCCACCGCCTCGAGGGTGTTGATCTCTTCTTGCTTCCACTTGCGGGCGCCGGCCTTCACGAAGCCCAGCACCCCGGTGGTGACGTCACGCGAAACCAGCGGAGCGGCCGCCACCGACGGGGACGGCTCCGGCTTGGGCCCATTGCCGCGACGCTGGAGGGTCTTCCCCGACGCGTTGTCCGGCCGGATCACGACGGGCTTGCGACCGTGTTCACACTGCGCGAGCACCGGATCTGCGCTGGTGAAGTGCACGACGGCCAGCGGATCCGGATCCGGCACGTCGACCCGCGGCGGCCATTCGGCGACCAGCACCGAGGCGCGGATGTCGTGATCGTGGTGGCGCAGGAAGCTGCCGCTCAAGTTCATCTGCTCGACGAGCTGCGCGAGGACGTTTTCGGTCACCTGCGTCGCGGTGGAGGCCGTCGCCTCCATCAGCTGTTTGGCCACCGACGTGACGACCAGGTCCAGGCTGCGTGGCACGAGGTCCTCCGATAGCGGATGATTTGGTCGTCGTCGAGACTGCTACTCCCGATGCCCTTCAATGCGCGTTAGGGAGCCCCATTTGTTCACGTGGTGCTAGTCGAATTCGGCCCGGGGCAGGCCGCAAACTGCATAGAAAAGCGTATCATGCACGCCCCTGTCCGGTGACGCGAAATCGTAGCTGTGACCTGCGTCAAACGGACTTCGGGTCGGCTAGGGTGGTGCCGCAGCAGAACAGGTAATAGTCAGGGGAGACCGTCGCAGATGCCCGCCGCACAGTCGATCAAGCGGTGGCTCGCGCCGGTGGTGAAGACCGTGGCGCCGCGGCGGTTTTGGCGGCGCAAATACGGCATCCTGCGCAGCCTCGGGGAAACGCATCCCGACGTACAGCTGGCCCGCTCGCTGTGCGACCCGAATCGCGTCTCGGTGGACATCGGGGCATCCATCGGCGAGTTCACCATCGCGATGCTCGAGTCGTCGCGCGCGGTGATCGCCTTCGAGCCGCGCCCGGCGCAGGCCCGCGAGCTGTCGGCGATGTTCGACGCCGTCGGCGCCCCCGTCCGGGTCGAGGCGGTGGCGCTGTCGGACCAGCCCGGCGTCACGTCCATGCGGGTGGTGGAGAACGACCCGGGGCGCAGCACGATCGACGACGGCAACCCGCTGAGTGACCTGGACGAATCCGGCGGCCATCCCGTCCAGGCCATCGACGTGCCGGTGAAGCGCCTCGACGATCTGCAGTTGGACAACGTGGGCCTGGTCAAGGTCGACGTCGAGGGCCACGAACTCGCCGTGCTGCGCGGCGCCGCGGACACCCTGACCCGCAACCGCCCGGCCGTGCTGGTGGAGGCCGAGGAACGCCACCACCCCGACGCCGTCGCCGCCATCACCGAATTCCTGACCGGGCTGGGCTACACGGGCTATTTCGACGTCGACGGCACCCGGTTGCCGGTCGAGGAGTTCGACCCGGCCGAGCATCAAAACCCCGCGAACATCGGCGGCCGGGAGGACGACTGGGCCAAGCGCGGCGTCTACGTGAACAACTTCGTCTTCCTCCCGAAGGACGCGTGAGCGAGGCGTGTGACCGCCGAGCGTGAGCGACCCCAAAATTGGGGCAAAAACACCGCAATAGCCTGCAATTTGGGGCCGCTCGCGCGATGCCCAATGTGCGGCCCCTCGCGGCCGCACGGTCGGGATCCGCCCGCTGTGAGACGGGTCACAATCGCGGCCCGGATGTCACGCCCGGCGGGCTTGCGGTGTCTCCAGGGCATGAGTCCCGCAAGCGAAGGAGCTGACATGACCGAGATGGCAACCGCGAGAACACACGTCATCGTGATCGGCGGTGGATACGCCGGCACGCTGGCCGCCAACCACCTGCTGCAGCGAGAAAACGTGGACGTCACCCTGGTCAACGCGCGCCCGGTGTTCGTCGAGCGAATCCGCCTGCACCAGTTGGTCGCCGACACCGGCACCGCCACGGTCGACTTCCACGAACTGCTCAACGAGCGGATCCAGCTGGTCGTCGACAGCGTCGAGAGCATCGACGCCGACGCCCGGCGGATCCGCCTGTATTCGGGTCTCGCGCTGGACTACGACTACCTGATCTACGCCGTCGGCAGCACCGGAGCCACCCCGGCGAGGGTGCCGGGCGCGGCCGAATTCGCCCATTCCGTCGCCGATCTGGACAGCGCGCAGCGGCTGCACTACGCGTTGATGGATCTGCCGCTCAACGCGCCCGTCGCGGTGGTCGGCGGCGGCCTGACCGGCATCGAGGCGGCCTCCGAGTTGGCAGAGCAGGGCCGCCCGGTGACCTTGATCTGCGGCGGGCCCCTGGGGCCGTCGCTGAGCGCCCGGGGCCGGCGCTCGGTGGCCAAGCGGTTGCGCAGGCTCGAGGTGAACGTGCTCGAGTACATCGCGGCCAGCGAGGTGCAGTGGGACTCGGTGGTGCTGGCCGACGGCGCCGTCGTGCCCAGTGCCGCGACGGTCTGGACGGCCGGTTTCGCCGTGCCGGACCTGGCCGCCCGCAGCGGCCTGACTACCGACGCGATGGGCCGGTTGCTTACCGATGAGACACTGACCAGCGTGGACGACGACCGCATCGTCGCCGCGGGTGACGCCGCCGCGCCATCGGACCAGCCGTTGCGGATGAGCTGCCAGGCCGCCGGGCCGCTTGGCGCCCAGGCCGCCCGCACCGTGCTCAGCCGCATCGCCGGCGACACCCCCGTGCCGCTGAACCAGGCGTTCGTCGGGCAATGCATCAGCCTGGGCCGCACCGGCGCCACCGTGCAGCTCTCGCACCTCGACGACGCGACGGTGAACGCGGCCATCGGCGGCCGGTTCGGCGCGTCCATCAAGGAGGCGATCTGCAAGGGCACCGTGTGGGCCCTGCGGCGCGAGGCCGCCAAGCCCGGCTCCTATGTCTGGCTGCGCGGCGGCAAGCGCCAGGCCCGGCTGGCGGCCGCCGTCGAACAGGCCGCACTGCGATGAGCTCGGCACAGGCCGATGGTGAACACGCAGAACGGTTCACGCTGCTGCGCCCGCTGCTGTTCACGATCGCCTACGAGATCCTGGGCTCGGCGACCGAATCGGACGATGTGCTGCAGGACAGCTATCTGCGGTGGGCGGCCGTCGACCTGACGACCGTGCACGACACCAAGTCCTATCTCGCTCAGCTGGTCACGCGCCAGGCCCTCAACGCGTTGCGGGCCGGCGCGCGCCGGCGCGAGGAATACGTGGGGCCGTGGCTGCCCGAGCCGCTGCTCATCGCGGAGCAGGACGCATCGTCGGATGTGGTTCTGGCGGAATCGGTTTCGATGGCGATGCTGGTGCTGCTGGAAACGCTGAGCCCCGACGAGCGCGCGGTGTTCGTGCTGCGCGAGGTGTTCGGTTTCGACTACGGCGAGATCGCCGAGGCGGTGGGCAAGCCGGCGCCGACGGTACGGCAGGTCGCGCACCGCGCGCGCGAGCACGTCCGGGCCCGACGGAAGCGGTTCGGCACCGTCGACCCGCAGCGCAACGCCGAAATCACCACGCAGTTCATGGCCACGGCGGCCAGCGGCGACGTGGAGGCGCTGATGGCGATGCTGGCGCCGGACGTCACCTGGATGGCCGACGGCGGCGGCAAGGCGACCGCGGCGCGCAAGCCGGTGGTCGGCGCCCTGAAGGTGGCCCGGGCCATCACCGGGATGCTGCGCAAGGCCGGTGCCGGCGCGCGCGCCGAGCTGGTCACCTGCAACAGCGCGCCCGCCGTGCTGCTCTACCTCGACGACCACCTGGAGGGCGTCATCACCCTCGAGATCGTCGGGGACAAGATCGCCAACTTCTACACGATGCGCAACCCCGACAAGCTGGCCGCGCTGGCCAGCGCCCGCGAGATCAGCCGCGGCTGAGGCTCATGTCAAGCTAGGGCGGTGCGAATCGAGCGGCTCGGCGACCTTGGCGGCGCACCCCGGGTGTTGCGTGCGGTCGGCGACGCCACCGGCCGCCTCGGTCTGCCGCCGCCGGCCGCGCTGACCGGAGACTGGTTCGGCGCGCTGGCGGTGATCGCGCCGAGCGTGTCGGTGCGGCAGGTGCACGTCCGGGACGCGTTCGACGTTTCACCCGGCTCTGACGGACCGGACGCCACCGCGGTGGGCGGCGGGTGGGTCGGCTACCTGTCCTACCCGGACGCAGGCGCCGACGGCCGCGGCGGCCGCATCCCCGAAGCCGCGGGAGGTTGGACCGACTGCGTGCTGCGCCGCGACCGCGACGCGCAGTGGTGGTATGAGAGCCTGTCCGGCGCGCCGATGCCGGACTGGCTGGCCGCCGCGCTGGCTGAGCAGCCGGCCCCGACGCGCGACTGCCGCATCCATTGGGAGCCCGCCGACCGGGACGCGCACCGCGACGGCGTGTTGGCCTGCCTGGAGGCGATCGCCGCCGGCGAGGTCTATCAGGCGTGCGTGTGCACGCAGTTCAGCGGGACCGTCACGGGGTCCCCGCTCGATTTCTTCGCCGACGGCGTGGCCCGCACCTCCCCCGCGCGCGCCGCCTTTGTCGCCGGGCCGTGGGGCGCGGTGGCGTCGCTGTCGCCGGAGCTATTCCTGCGGCGCCGCGGGACCGCGGTGACATCCAGCCCGATCAAGGGCACGCTGCCCCTCGACGCGTGGCCGTCGGCGCTGCGGGCGTCGGCCAAAGAGGTGGCCGAGAACATCATGATCGTCGACCTGGTCCGCAATGACCTTGGGCGAGTTGCGATTACCGGCACCGTGACGGTGCCCGAGCTGCTCGTGGTGCGGCGCGCGCCGGGTGTGTGGCACCTGGTGTCGACGGTCGCGGCACGGGTCGCGGGCGAACTGCCGACGTCGGCGCTGCTGGACGCCGCCTTCCCGCCGGCCTCGGTCACCGGAACGCCGAAACTGCGTGCCCGCCAGCTGATTTCACAGTGGGAGCAACACCGCCGCGGAATATACTGCGGGACAGTCGGTTTGGCGTCGCCGATCGCCGGGTGCGAACTCAACGTCGCGATCCGCACGGTCGAGTTCGACACCGCCGGTAACGCCGTGCTGGGCGTCGGTGGCGGGATCACCGCCGACTCCGACCCCGACGCCGAATGGGAAGAGTGCCTGCACAAGGCGGCCCCGATCGTCGGGGCGCCGGCCCACGCGGCCGTGGGCTGATCCCACGGAATTTGGCGATAACGGTCACGCCGCGGGCGTTAGTTACCTAAGCTTCAGATCATCAAACGACCATGACCCGACTGGGGGTCCGTGATGAAAATCGCTGTGCTGGGCGCGGCGGCGGCTGCGGTGCTGGGTGGCACCCTGGCGCTCATGCCGCTGGGCCCGGTCGGTCCGCCGACGCAGGGCGCCGGGGCATGCGCCGGCGGCGGTTCACAATGCGACCGGCTGGCCAATGTGCTGATGCCGGGAACACCTGGGCAGGCCCAGCCGCAGGCCGCGCCCGCACTCGCGGCTCCCCGCCCGCCCGGCCCGGCGGGGGCGCTACCCGGCGCGGAGCGCGCCGCGGCTGTGCCGCGCGCGCTGACCGCCCAGGCCATCGTGCCGGGACCGGTTCCCGCACCGCCGATGCCGTCGTTCCCGTCGGCGCCGTCGTTGGCCGCGCCCCAGGCGAGCACCCCCGGCACACCCGGCGCTCCCGGCGCCCCCGGACAACCCGTCGTTCCCGGTGTCGACGCTTCGGGAACTCCGTACGACATACCCGGCATGCCCGACGTGATCAGCCAGGCCTACGGGCTGGTCAACGGCGTCGTCGCGGCGTACACCATCGGCCAAGTCATCAACGGCGTGGTGGGCGTGGCCGCCGTCGCGGGCGGCGTGGGCACAGCCGGCCTGGGCCTGCTCGCCACGTTGGCCACGCTCAACCGGGGCGCCAACGACCTCATCTCGGCGGGCCAGCTGGCGTCGATGCTGTTGCCGCAGATCGGCCTGCCGACGGTCGGCCTGCCGAAACTGCCGATAGGCCTGCCCGAACTGCCCGCGGGGCTTCCGGCGGTCATCGCGAACCTGCCCGCGGGTCTGCCCGGGCCGGCGCAGATCCAGGCGCTGGTCGCGGCCCTGCCGCAGCTACCGCTCGGTCTGCCCGGCATCGCGTCCAACATCCAGGCCCTGGTCGCGGAGCTGCCCGCGGTGCTGCCTCAGCTGCCGGCACATATCCAGCAGCTGATCGCCGGCCTGCCCATCGGCCTGCCGGGGGTGCCGATGAACGCGCAGGCGGTGCTCGCCGTTCTGCCCGCTGTCGCGGGTGCCATCGCGGCGCTCCCGCCGCCAGCCCTGCCGGCGCTGCCCGCGCTGCCCGCGATGCCGTGCGTCACCGGCGTGTTCCACCCCTGCTGGTAGCGGCTCAGTCGTCGTCCTCGGCCGCGTCCTCGCGTGCGCGCAGCACCGCGTCATAGAGCTGGCGGGTGCGCACCTCCGCGTGCTGCCCGGCGACCAGGCTGCACGCGTCCTTGATGCGAATCCCGCCGGCGATCAGCTCCTCGACCTCGTCGACCAGCGAGTCCAGCAGCGACGGCAGGTCGTCCGACGGCAGCGCGGCGCCCAGCACGACGGTGATCTCGCCGAGCACCCCGCCGGCCGCCCAGGCCGCCAGCTCGTCGAGCGATCCGCGGACCACCTCCTCATGGGTCTTCGTCAGCTCCCGGCAGACCACCGCCCGACGCGCCCCGCCGAGTTGCTCGACCGCGTCGCGCAGACACGCGGCCAGCCGCCGCGGGGACTCGAAGAACACGCAGGTCCGCGGCTCGTCGGCCAGCGACGCCAACCAGGTCCGGCGGGCCGACTTCTTGCGCGGCGCGAAACCCTCGAAGCAGAACTTCTCGGCGGGCAGGCCGGACACGGCGAGCGCGGTGGTCACCGCGGACGGCCCGGGCAGGCACTGCACCGGCAGTCCGGCGTCGGCACACGCCACCACCAGCCGGTAGCCGGGATCGCTGATCACCGGCATTCCCGCGTCGCTGACCACCAACACCGTCGCACCGGATTCGATCGCGGGCACCAGCGACGCCGCCCGCCCGGCCTCCACCCGGTCGAAGAGGCTGACCACCCGGCCGGTGATGGTCACGTCGAGCGCCTTGGCCAGGTTCCGCACCCGCCGGGTGTCCTCGGCGGCCACCACATCGGCGCTGGCCAGCGCCTCCATCAGCCGCGGTGAGGCGTCCGACGGCTGACCTAACGGAGTGGCGGCGAGCAATAGGCGGCCATGGGTCATGACGGACAGCCTACGATCGACGGGATGACCGCCCCGCCCCGCGAAAGCTCCGCTGAGCGCGCGGTCCCCCTCGTCAGCCCCGGGCCGCGGATTCCGGTCGCCGACTTCGGGCCGGTCGACCAGGTTCGCGGCTGGGCCGTCACCGCGGTGATCGCGCTGCTCGCGGTGCTGACCCGGTTCCTGAACCTGAGCTCGCCGACCGATGCGGGCACGCCCATCTTCGACGAGAAGCACTACGCGCCGCAGGCCTGGCAGGTGCTGAACAACCACTGGGTGGAGGACAACCCCGGCTACGGCCTGGTGGTTCATCCGCCGGTCGGCAAGCAGTTGATCGCGTTGGGCGAGGCGATCTTCGGCTACACCGGGTTGGGCTGGCGGTTCACCGGCGCGGTGCTCGGCGTGGTGCTGGTGGTGCTGGTGACGCGGATCGTCCGGCGGATCAGCCGTTCGACGCTGGTCGGCGCCATCGCCGGGGTGCTGCTGATCTGCGACGGCGTCAGCTTCGTCGCCGCCCGGACCGCGCTGCTCGACGGATTCCTGGTGTTCTTCGTGGTCGCCGCGTTCGGTGCGCTGATCGTCGACCGCGACCAGGTGCGGCAGCGGATGCACGCCGCGTTCCTCGAAGGCCGCATCGCCGACACGGCCTGGGGTCCGCGGCTCGGGGTGCGCTGGTGGCGGTTCGGCGCCGGGGTGCTGCTCGGATTGGCCTGCGGGACAAAGTGGTCCGGCCTGTACTTCGTGCTGTTCTTCGGTGTCATGTCGCTGGCGTTCGATGTGGCCGCGCGGCGGTTGTACCAGGTGCCCAGGCCGTGGCTGGGCGTGTTGGGCCGCGACTTCTTACCCACCGGGTACGCGCTCGGGGTCATCCCGATCGCCGTCTACCTGGGCAGCTACGCGGGCTGGTTCGCGTCCGAGACGGCGATCGACCGCCACCAGGTCGGCCTGACGATCGGCCCGCGCAGCGTTGTGCCACTGCCCGATGCGATCCGCTCGCTGTGGTACTACACGGCGAAGGCGTTCCAATTCCACGCCGGTCTGACGAATTCCGCGGGCAATTACCACCCTTGGGAATCCAAGCCGTGGAGCTGGCCGATGTCGCTGCGGCCGGTGCTCTACGCCATCGACCAGAACAACGTCCCCGGCTGCGGGTCGCAGTCGTGCGTCAAGGCCGAGATGCTGGTCGGGACACCGGCGATGTGGTGGCTGGCGGTGCCGGTGCTGATCTACGCGACGTGGCGGATGCTGGTCCGGCGGGATTGGCGCTATGCCGTGGTGTGGACCGGCTATTGCGCCGGGTGG
This sequence comes from Mycobacterium sp. NGS68, assembly GCF_059812195.1. Taxonomy (NCBI): domain Bacteria; kingdom Bacillati; phylum Actinomycetota; class Actinomycetes; order Mycobacteriales; family Mycobacteriaceae; genus Mycobacterium; species Mycobacterium sp. NGS68. The sequence goes on from NZ_JCALCE010000026.1 coordinate 12,509, forward strand.
CTGCCGTGGTTCGCCGACATCGACCGGCAGATGTACTTCTTCTACGCCGCGACGATGGCGCCGTTCCTGGTGATGGCGATCGCGCTGATCTGCGGCGACATCCTCTACCCGCCCGGTCGGGGCTCCCGTCTGGGTGACGAACGACGCACGCTGGGACTGGTCGCCGTGTGCTGCTACGTGGCGTTGGTGGCGACGAACTTCGCCTGGCTGTTTCCGGTGCTCACCGGCCTGCCCATCTCGCAGGAGACCTGGAACATGGAGATCTGGCTGCCGAGCTGGCGTTGATTGTGCCGCTTTTCCTGCGCCGAGACTGCGTTCGGGCCTGACAAATCGCGGGCGGCGTGACCCTGACCGCAGGTTCGCCGCTCGCACCGCAGACTCGCCGCTCGCCGGGGAGAACTAGAGCGGATCTCGGGCGGCGGGGCACGACATACACCGTGGCCCGCCGCGCCCGGTGCCCAACTCCGAGCCGGCGATCGTCAGCACCTCGATGCCGGCATCCTCCAGCCGGGCGTTGGTCTGCGCGTTGCGTTCGTAGGCGACGACGACGCCCGGCGCCAACGCCAGCGTGTTGTTGCCGTCGTCCCACTGTTCCCGCTCGGCGACGACGGGATCCAGCCCAGTGTCGATGACCCGCAGCTTGTCGATCCCGATCGCCTCAGCGGCGGCATCAAGGAAGGAGGCCGAGTCGCTGATGGTCACGCCGTCCGGCGTGCGCTGGATCGTGAACGCCGACAGCGTGTCGACGACGTTCGCGTACATCACCACCGTGTCGGTGTCGACCATCGTGCACACCGTGTCCAGATGCATCTGCGCGCGACGCTGCGCGATCGGCACGGCAAGCACGGTATGCGCCAGGTCGTCGTCGAAAAGGCTGCGCGCCAACGCTTCCGCCCCGGCCGGCGTGGTCCGCTCCCCAACCCCGATCGCGACCACACCCGGAGCCAGCAACAGCACGTCACCCCCCTCGACCGGCGCGGTGCGCGACTCGTAGGCGCGCCGCACGCCGGTGAACCGCGGGTGGTGGGCATAGATGAGGTCAGTCAGCGACGCCTCGCGCACCCGGGCCCGCAGCGCCAGCGACGGGATCACGATTCGCGGCCCGATCCAGATCGACGAGTCGCGGGTGAACACCAGGTTGGGCAGCGGATCGATGACGAAATCCGCCCCGTGATGCATGCGCAGCACCAACGACACGTCGGTCCGGGTCTCGGACGGGAGCTCGTTGAACGTCATCCCGGCCGTCAGCACGTGTGCCAACGCGGCGGGGTCCAGGCCACGCAGATAGGTCGAAAGCCCTTGCGCCAAGGGCACTCCGAGCCGACGCGCGTCGACGGCTGCGGCCACACCCTGCATCCGCGCGGCGCCGCTGTGCTGCAGCGCCTCGGTCAGCAGCTCCGACATCAGCAGCACTTCCACGCCGCGGGACCGCAGCAGCTCGGCGAACTGATCGTGCTCGTCCTGCGCGCGCGACACCCAGGGCAGCCCGTCGAACAGCAGCTGGTCGTTGTTGCGGGGGTTGAGGCGGCGCAACTCCGCGCCCGGCCGGTGCAGAATGGCGACCCGCAGCGCGCCCACCTCGGAATTGGTGCCCAGCTCCACCGCGCTCACAGTAAGAACCGTAGCGGGTGCTAGTCGCTCAGGCTGATCGGCGCGGGAACCGCACGTCAGTCGCCGACCTTGAAACCGTTGGCTCCCAAGTCGCATTCCTCGTATGACTCAGCGTGGCTGCGTCCGGGAAGCAGCGGAATCGAGCATTGCCATCCTTCGACTGTCGCGAACGCGCTCGATCCGGGTGCGCGGGAAATCGAGGGGTCGTGGTTGTACCGATCGGCGATACGTAGTGCGGTCGGGCAGTCGACATCCCCTTTGAGCACGATCACCGGCTGCTTACGACCGGGCACGTCCAAGACCGTTCCGCACGTGGTTCCCGGTGGGGCCGCGGCGGCGTCGGGCGCAAAAGCAAAGGGGCCGCACCCGGCGGCAATGCCGGCGGCACATCCGACGACCGCCGTCACTCGCCGGGCGAGTTTCATCCGCAGGTGACTCATCGGTGAAACACTAGCCCAGCTGCGGCATTTGAGTGGTTGCGCACCGCGCTCTCACCTCCGGGCGATCGAACGAATGTGCGATAAGCTGGACGGCGTGGTCTCGTCGGGGGTACAGGGCTCGTTGTTCGAGCACACCGAGCGCAGGCAACTCGGCGACGGCGCCTTCATCGAAATCCGTTCCGGCTGGCTGCAGGACGGTGCGGGCCTGCTGGACGCCCTGCTGACCGATGTGCCGTGGCGCGCCGAGCGGCGCCAAATGTACGACCGGGTGGTCGACGTGCCCCGGCTGGTGAGCTTCCACGACCTGACGGTCGAGGATCCCCCGCACCCGCAGTTGGCGCGACTGCGGCGGCGACTCAACGACATCTACGGCGCCGAGCTTGGCGAACCGTTCACCACCGTCGGGTTGTGCTGTTACCGCGACGGTTCCGACAGCGTCGCCTGGCACGGCGACACCATCGGTCGAAGCAGCTCCGAGGACACCATGGTGGCGATCGTCAGCCTCGGCGCCACCCGTACTTTCGCATTGCGCCGGCGCGGCGGCGGACCGTCGCTGCGGCTCGCGCAGGCGCACGGCGACCTGCTGGTGATGGGCGGCTCATGCCAGCGCACCTGGGAGCACGCGGTGCCCAAAACGTCGGCGCCGACGGGTCCGCGGGTCAGCATCCAGTTCCGGCCCCGCAACGTGCGCTAACCCCCGCGGCGTGTGGCCGCCATCCCGCCGAGAGTGAATCTCCTGCGAAATCCAAGCCGCTTTTTCGCAACCAGTTCACTCTCGGCGAGAGCGTCGGCGGGCCAACCCGTGCGCCTTAGCCCCGAATCGCGCTGACCGCCGTAACCAGTAGCTCGCGGGCCCGCTGCGTGTCGACTTTGGCAACCGGCTTGTCGGGCACCACCAGCGGATTGGCGATGACGATCACCTGGTAGTCGCCGAACTGCGCGGAGTAGTCGTACAACTCGCCGGTGCGGGGCCCCCCGGCGGCCGCCGCCTGCAGGATCCGGTGGACACCCATCGTGCGCGCGCCGTCGATCCGCGGCGCCTCGACCACCTCGATGCCGCCACGTACCTGGCTGCCCGCGAATGCCACCTTGTTGCAGTCCTTCCCCGGGTCGTTGAAGGGCAGCGCCCTGGAGGTCTCGACGGCGATGACGACGAACCGGTTGCCGTTGCCCTCCGCGGACACGGCCGCCATGTTGCCCTGCAGGTCCGTCGGCATGTCCGGCCCGGCGGCCACCTTCGCGCAGTTCGCGGGGTCGAACTTGAGTCCCTCGGGCAGCTTGCGGGCGGACAGTAGCTTGGGGTCGATCGCACGCTCGGAGATGTCGAGGACCTTGAATTCGGGGCCGAAACTCGACTTGACGCCGGCGACCTTCGCGATGTCGGCGTTCGACGAGGTGCCGGACGTCGACGAGCACCCGGCGACCAGGCACGCCGACGCCAAAGCGAGCACCACCTTGAACATCGTGGCCAATCTACCCAACCGGAGGCGCTCAGCCGCGTAACGCGGACACCGTTTTGACCAGCAGATCGGCGGCGAATTGCGGTGTCAGCGCGGGCAGTACCGAGCCGGGATCGGTCCGCACCGTGGTGAACGCGTAGTAATCGCCCAGGTAGGCGACGAACGTGTGGGCCCGCGAGTCGATTTCGGTGCCGGATTCGACGGCGGTCCGGATGTCGGTCGCCATGCCGACGGTCTCGGCGCCGTCGATGTGCGGCGCCTCGATCAACCGGACCGTTGCCTCAATGTGACCCGTGTGCCCGTCGACCAGGGTCCACTGGCCACACGCCGCGAGCAGCCCGGGGTCGGGCGCGACGGGACCCGGCAGCGACGGCAACGCCACCACCACCGCGTCGACGATGCCGCCCGAGCCCGACCCCGAAACGCCCTGCGCCTGACCGCGCCCGCTCGCGGGGTCGGCCAGCGCCGCGCACTGCGGCAGCTTGGTGGTGACCTGCGCGGCGTCGGCTTTCAGACCCCACGTGACGCGCGGCGAGGCGGCCCCGGCGCTGGTCACCTCGTAGCCCTGCGGCAGCTCGCGGCCCATGCGCTTGATGTGGGCGGGGTTGACGCCGCCGGGGTGGGCCGGCGGCGCCTGGGACGGCGCCGACACGGGCGCGGAGGCGGGCTGTGCGCACGCCGCGATCAGCAGCGCCGAGGGCAGCACACAGGCGCCAATCCGGAACGGACGCATGCGGTTAGCCGACCGCCTCGATGACCTGACGGGCGACACGCTTGATCTGCTCGACCATGTCCCGTCCGAGGTGCAGGTCGCGGATCCGCGGTACGTCGATGACGGTGGTGATGACCCCGACGTCTTCGCGTTGCCAGACCGCGCCATAGCGGTCCATGATCGTGCGCATCGGCAGATTGTCGGAAAGCATGCGCGCGGAGAACCTTTCGACTCCGCCGACTCGAGCGGCCACCGACAGCGCGCCGATCAGGAAGCCGCCGATCCCGCGGCCCTGATAGGCGTCGGCGACGAGGAACGCGATCTCGGCGACCGTCGGATCGCTCTCGTCGCGGACGAAGCGCGCGTCGGCCACCGGGTTATCCCCGTCGATGACCACCCAGACGAAATGGTCGACGTAGTCGACCTCGGACAGGTAGTGCATCAGCGCCGGAGTGGGGACGCGGGCCGTCATGAACCGCCGGTACAGCGTCTCGCTGGAGAACTGGACGTGCCCGTGGACGGTGCGCTCGTCGTCGCCGGGTAGTACCGGGCGCAGCAGCAACTCGCTGCCGTCGCGCAGCCGGACCGGGATGGGCGTGATGAACGCGGCCAGCCGCTGGCGGACCGTGCGGACGAGGCGCGGCGCGACCCCCGGGATGTGCACCATCCGCGCGAACGCGTCGTTGTCACCGATCCACCCGGTCAGGGGTTCGGTCGTGGTGACCGTCGCGGTCCGCGGGATGTTGCGCAGCAGCGCGATCTCACCGACGAGCATGCCGCGGGAGGCGCGTTCGATGATCGCGACGCCGTCGTCGCCGACGTGCTTGATCTCCACCGCGCCCGACGAGATAAGCAGAAACGAGATGGCGTGCTCGCCCTGCTGCATCAGCACCTGGCCGGCGGAGGCCCGCAGCGGCTCGACCGTGGCAGCCAGCGGCAACAGGTCCGCGGCGGGGCAGCCCTCGAAGATGTCCATCGCGGCGAGTTCTTGGACTCGCGCGCCGATCAATTCGGCCACTGCGATATTTCCGGCACTCGCGGTGCCCGCACTGCCACGCGACCCAGGTTATGGCGTCTGGCGCGGCGGCGGCAAGGACACGCGCTAGCGTGACACCGATGACCGACCGCAATGACCCGCTCGAGTCGACGCGCGCTCTGCTCGACAAGACCGCGGAGGTGCGCCACGGTTTCCTCGACGTGCTGGGCGAGTCGACGAGTTCTCCGGCGCCGACGTTCGCGCAGCGCGCCATGAACAGCCCCTTGGTGGCGACCGTGTACGAGCGGCTGTGGCGCCCGACGTCGTTCTACGTCGCCAGCGGCGTCACCACCGGGGCCGAGCAGCGGCGCGCGGCCGCCGCGCTGCAACTGCCGAGCGCCCAGCGGTTGCTCGATGTCGCTTGTGGGCCAGGCAATTTCACCGGCCCGCTGGCCGAGCAGCTGCCCGACGGCGGCCTGGCGGTGGGATTCGACATCTCCGAGCCGATGCTGACCCGCGCCGTGCTGGACAACAGCGGGCCGCGGACGTGTTACGTCCGCGGCGATGCCCGCATGCTGCCGTTCGACGACGAAACCTTCGACGCCGTCTGCTGTTTCGGCGCGCTGTACCTGATGCCCCAGCCGTTCCGGGTGGCGCACGAGATGATCCGGGTGCTGCGGCCCGGCGGCCGGATCGCGATCCTCACCAGCTATGCGGGCCAGCCGCCGCCGATCCAGCGTTTCCTCAAGGCCGGGGCCGGGGTCATCGGGCTGACGATGTTCGACCGGCATGCCTTCGTCGACCTGTTCACGTCGTCCGGCTTGGTCGACGTCGAACAGGAGACGCAGCGCGCGCTGCAGTTCGTCGCCGCGGCAAAGCCTGCTTGAGCGCGCCGAATGGGTTTATCGTTCCTGCTAACGCTCTGCTGACCAGGAGAAGGGGCCGCGGAGGACGGAACGCCGTCCTGCCCATCCAGTACGCCGACGACCCGGTGTTCCAGGAACGCTTCCGGCGGGAGGCCAGGTCCGCCGCGGCGCTGGACGAGCCACACGTGGTGCCGATCTACGACTTCGGCGAAATCGACGGGCGACTCTTTGTCACCATGCGCCTGATCAAGGGCCGCGACCTGCACAGCATCCTGCGCGACGGGCCGATCGCGCCCGAACGCGCGGTGCCATAGCCGAGCTATCGACGAGACGTTCACCCGCACCGGCGACTAGCCGCGTCGTGTGCTCGCGAGGCGGCACCGCGTTGGTCTCACGGGCCCCGCGTGCCACAAGAAAGTCGGGCATAGGGCTTTTGCCCACCTCACAGCGACGCCTTGTCGCGGTGAGGCGGGCAAACCCGCACATCCTGCCGACCGAGAACAGGGTGACAGATGCGACCAACCGCCCAGCTTCTCCCCCGAGCGTGCGCCAGGACGCGTCTGACAAAGTGCGCCCACGCGCGAGACTTAATCGGCTGCGACGTCCGCCGGCGTGTCGTGTGCGTGATTTCAGTGTCGCGGCGGGGACGGGCCCGGCCGGCATGCAGACTGACGCGGCCCGCCAATCCTGAAGCATGACCGGGCTATTGCCGGCGCTGCACTTTCCGAGTCCGACAGGTGTTGCACGAGTGGCTTCTGTGCCACGCGAATGTGGCCGCCCTGTTACGTGTTGCCCCAATGCTGCAAATGTCCTGCGTACGGGCTGCGCGGGCGTTATAGTCGCGCCATTACGCGGGCGTCAGTAGCGACGATGCTCCGCCGGAATGACGGGTTAGGGGACCCCTTGATGGTGGATGTCGAACGTTTGCTGTGCGCGCCATGTCGCCGCCGAGGCACCGAAAATGCCTGATCACGCGACCATTCTGCACGCGCTGGCGGCCCGGTCCACCTCCGAGAGCGCCGCCTACCTGTTCCTCGCCGACGGCACATCGGACACCGAGATTCGGTGGACCTACGCCGACGTCGCCGCGCACTCGGCCGCGTTCGCCGCCCACCTGGCCGAACAAGGCGTCAAGGCCGGGTCGCGTGTGGTGTTGGCAGTGAACCCCAGCCTGGAGTTCATCGCCGCGATGTACGGCATCATGCTGCTCGGCGCGGTCCCGGTCCCCAGCTTCCCGCCGCTGAAGGCCCGCGAGCTCGACCGGTTCCACGCCATCACCGCCGACTGTGCGCCCGACGCGATCGTGATCGACGCGATGTTCGCCCCGGCGATGGAGATCCTGATGGAGCGCCTGAAGCCGTCGGGCCTGCAACCGGCGCTGTGTTACCCGGAGGGCCTGGCGGCGATGCCGGCCGCAGACCTGACAGCCGTCGAGGCCGCGCCCGACGACCTCGCGCTGATCCAGTACACCTCCGGTTCGACGGGCACCCCCAAAGGCGTCTGCCTCACCCACGACAACCTGGTCAGCAACTGCGAAGCGATCTTCCGCAACATGGGTCCGAACCCCGACCGCGTCGTCGTGTGCTGGCTGCCGCCCTACCACGACATGGGCCTGATGGGCACGATCCTGTACGCCTTCTACCACGGCTGGCCCCTGGTGCTGATGTCGCCGATGAACTTCATCCAGGACCCGCGGCTGTGGCTGAAGGCGATCTCCGACTACCGGGCGAACACCACCGTCGGACCCAACTTCTCGCTCGACATGTGCACCGACGCAATTAACGACGGCGAGGCCGAAGGCCTGGACCTGTCCACCCTCACCGAGTGGTACTGCGGCGCCGAGCCCGTCAGCATCGATACGCTGACGCGGTTCGAGGCGGCGGCCGCCCCGCTCGGGTTCAACCCGAACACGATGCTCCCCTGCTACGGGATGGCCGAGGCGACGCTGTTCATCTCCGGCAAGCGCCGCGGCACCCGCTGGCACACCGAACGCGACCCACAACCCGACGGCGACGGACGCGACCTGGTCAGCTGCGGCGACGTCGACGCCGGGCACACAGTGCAGATCGTCGACCCCGCCACCGGCCTGCCGCTGCCCGACGGCTCGACCGGCGAGATCTGGGTGACCGGGCGCAGCGTCGCCGCGGGCTACTACCGCCGGCCGGACGTGACCCGCGAGGTGTTCGGCGCCCAGGTTCCCGGCGACGACCGGCGCTACCTGCGCACCGGCGACCTGGGCTTCCTCTACAACGGCGAGCTCTACATCACCGGCCGCATCAAGGACCTCATCATCGTCAACGCCCGCAACATCTACCCGCAGGACGTCGAGGCGGCCGTGGGGCGGGCGGTGCCGGACATCCGCAGGTCGGTGGCGTTCTCCGTGCCCGACGAGGGGACCGAGCGGCTGGTCGTGCTGGCCGAGACCGGTGACCTCGACGGCGAGTTCGCGGCGCTCGCCGAAGCGATCCGCACCAGCGTCACCGCGGAGTTCGGCGTCGGACCCGACGTGCACCTGTGCGCGAAGCGGACCATCCCCACCACGACCAGCGGCAAGGTCCGCCGGCAGGAAGCCAAGCGGATGTTCACCTCGGGCGAGGTGACCCCGTTGGTCGGGGCGCCTGTGGACCGTCGAGCGATGGAGTACACGCGATGACCGCCGATGCCACCATGCGCACCGAGCCCGAACGGGACATGCTGGCCGCCCGGCTGGCCTACCTGACCGTCGGCCTGCCGACGCTGGGCACCATCGCCGCCGTCGTCTACGCCTGCTACGACGGGCTGACGGTGACCGACGTGGCGCTGTTCCTGAGCATGTTCGTGATCACCTCGCTGGGCGTGGAGGCCGGCCTGCACCGCTACTTCACCCACCGCTCGTTCGAGGCATCCGAGGCGGTCAAGGTGTTCCTCGGGGTCGCCGGCTCCATGGCCGCCCAGGGCCCGATCATCTTCTGGGTGGCCAACCACCGGCTGCACCACGCCTTCGCCGACACCGACCGCGACCCGCATTCGCCCAAACCGCAGGGCCCGGGCGTCAAGGGTCGCGTAAAAGGCTTGTGGCACGGCCACATCGGCTGGTTATTCACGGTGAAGAAGATCGACTGGAGCCGGCACACCCGCGACTGGCTGGCCGATTACCGTGTCGTGCGGATCAACGCGCTCTACTTCTGGCTGGTCGCGCTCGGCGTCGTGCTGCCGGGCCTGATCGGCCTGGCCGTCACGCAGACGCTGCATGGCTTCATCGGCGGCGTGCTGTGGGGCGGGTTCGCGCGGATCTTCGCGCTGGATCACTCGGTGTGGGCGGTCAATTCGCTGGGTCACACGATCGGCAACCGCGAGTTCGATACGCGCGACGGGAGCCGCAACATCGGGGCGCTGGCGCCGCCGACGATGGGCGGCTCATGGCACAACAACCATCACGCCCGCCCGGTGCTGGCGCAGACCCGCCAACATTGGTGGCAACTCGACCTGGCCGGCGAGTTCATCAGGGTGCTCGACGCCGTCGGCCTGGTGCGCAACGTACGGTACGTCAATTCGTCAGAACGCAAAGACTCTGCGGAGCGTCGAGAGGTGCAGTCATGAAAGCCACGGCAACGACCGACGAATCGCTGCTGCGCGCGATCGTCCAGCTCGACCCCCGCAGCGCCCGCGCCAAGAAGGTGGTCGCGTCGGTCACCATCGGCGTGCCGACCGTCGGGTTCGTCATCGCCGTCTACCTGATGATCATCGGCAAGGCCACCGCGCTGGACTACTGGCTGTTCGCGGTGTTCTACGCCATCCACATCTTCGGCGTGACCGTCGGTTACCACCGCTACGCGGCGCACAAGTCCTTCAAGACCTCGCCCTTCTTCGAGGGCGTCCTGATGATCACCGGCTCGATGGCGCTGGAAGGCCCCGTCCTGCACTGGACGGCCACCCACCGCCGCCACCACCGCTACGCCGACGAGCTGGGCGACCCACATTCGCCGCACCTGAGCGGCGAAGGTTTCCGCGGGGCGATGAAAGGCCTGTGGTACGCCCACATTCCGTGGATGCTCAGCGACGAGGAATCGCGGCTGAACGTCTTCGCGCCGGACGTCCTGCGCAACCAGCGGCTGTACTTCTACAACAGGACCTACCAGATCTGGGCGCTGAGCGGGCTGCTGCTGCCGGGCGTGCTGGGCTGGGCCATCGGCGGCACTCCGTGGGCGGCGTTCTCCGGCTTCATCTTCGGCGGCCTGGCCCGCGCCTGCGCCGCGAACCAGGCGATGTGGTGCGTCGGCTCGATCAGCCACATGATCGGCTCGCGGCCGTTCGCCAACCGCGACGACAGCGCCAACAACTGGCCGGTCGCGTTCCTCACCTTCGGTGAGGGCCTGCAGAACAACCACCACGCCTTCCCCGGCGCCTACCGGCACGGAATGCGTTGGTGGGAGCCGGATATGAGCGCCTGGATCATCTACGGCCTGTCCAGGGTGGGCGTCGTGTGGGACCTGCACATGCCGCCGAAGAAGACGATCAACAACAAGCTGCGGCGAAACCGCCTCGCCAACGCGAATTCCCAGTTACCCAAAGACATCACAGAAGAGGTTTGACCATGTTCGGAAAACACGCTCCGCAGATCAACGGACCGCTGACCTACGACTCGCTGCGGTCGTGGATGGTGGAGGACCTGGCCCGCCGGTTGCGTTGCGCCCCAGAGGACATCGACACCGCCAAGCCGTTCGACGCGCTGGGCCTCGACTCCCGCAACGCCGTGCAGATTTCCGGTGCGCTACAGAAGGTCGTCGGCAAGCGGCTGTCCCCGGCCGTGCTGTTCGACCACGAGACCATCGACGCCCTGGCCGACTACCTGGCCGGCGAGCTGCAGATCCCGGGCCGGACGGGCGGTCTTGACCCAGTTCCGTGATGCCCCGGGCGGGGAGTTCGCCATCCCCTCGGTGGTACGCGAGCGCGCCAGCCTGGTGCCCAACGGATCCGCGTTCACCTTCGTCGACTATGCCGCCGACCCCGCCGGCGCCAAGGAGACGCTGAGCTGGTCGCAGCTCTACCGCCGCTCCTGCGGTGTGGCGCAGGCCCTCAGCCGCACCGGATCGAAGGGCGACCGCGCCCTGATCGTCGCACCACAGAGCCTCGACTACATCGTGGCGTTCGTCGGCGCGCTGCAGGCCGGGATGGTCGCCGTGCCGCTGTCGGTGCCCGCGCTCGGCGAGCACGACGAGCGAACCAGCTCGGTGCTGGCGGATTCGACGCCGACGGCCGTGCTGACCACCTCGGCGGTCTCCGCCGGGATGCAGCCCTACCTGCGGGGCCTGCGGCCGGCGCCGGCGGTCATCGAGGTCGACCTGCTCGACCGGCTGGCCCCGACGAAGTTCGAGCGACACGACCTGAGCGATGACGTTGCGTACCTGCAGTACACGTCGGGGTCGACGCGCACGCCGGCCGGGGTGATGGTGTCGCACCGCAACCTGGCCGCCAACTTCGAGCAGGTGATGCGGTGCTACTGGGGCGCCGATGGTGATGCCGCGCCCACGGACACGACGATGGTGTCGTGGCTGCCGTTTTACCACGACCTGGGACTGTGGATCGGGGTCAGCTCGCCGATGCTGGCGGGCCTGCATTCCGTGGTGTTCAGCCCGATGTCGTTCTTGATGCGGCCGGCCCGCTGGCTACAGCTGATGGCCTCCTATCCAAAGGTTTTCACGCCCGCCCCGAACTTCGCGCTGGACCTGGTGCTGCGCCGCGTCACCGACAAGGACCTCGCCGGGCTCGACCTCAGCGACGTGGGACACGTGATCAGCGGCGCCGAACGGGTGCACGCCGTGACGCTGCAGCGGTTCGCGGATCGCCTGGCGCCCTACGGCTTACGGCGGGAGACGCTGTGCCCGTCGTACGGACTGGCCGAGGCGACGGTATACGTGGCGGCCAGTCCGGCCGAAACCTACCCCAACATCGCGCATTTCGACACCGAGAAGCTGTCGGCGGGCGTCGCCGAGCGGTGCGAGGGCGGGACCGACCAGGGTCTGGTCGGTTACGAGGTGCCCGAGTCGCCGCTGGTGCGCATCGTCGACCCGCAGATCTGCACCGAGCTTCCGGCGGGCACCGTCGGCGAGATCTGGTCGCACGGCGACAACAACGCGCTGGGCTACTGGCAGCGGCCCGACGAGACCGAGCGCACCTTCAAGGCGCGGTTGGCTGACCCGTCGCCGGGTACGCCCGAGGGTCCGTGGCTGCGCACCGGCGACCTGGGGGTGCTCAGCGACGGCGAGCTGTTCATCATGGGCCGGCTCAAGGACCTGCTGATCATCTACGGCCGCAACCACTATCCCGACGACATCGAGGCGACGGTCGGCGACATCACCGGCGGGCGCGTCGCCGCGATCTCCGTGCCCGGGGATCAGGGTGAGCGGCTGGCCGTCATCGCCGAGGTGCTGCCGGAAGGGTTCACCGCCGACGAAGTCTCAGAAGAGGTCGAAGCGCTTGAGCGCGCAGTCATCTCGGCCGTATCGACGGGCCACAAGGTGCGGGTGGAATCGTTCCTGCCGGTGCCGCCGGGCTCGCTGCCGCTGACCACCAGCGGCAAGGTGCGCCGCAGCACGTGTGGCGAGATGTACCTTGCCGGTTCGTTTGTCAGGGTCGACGCCGACGACGAGTTCGCCGACGACGACGATTCTTCCGACGACGGCGCCGACGACACCGACGAGCTAGAGGCCACCATCAGCAAGGTCACCGGCGGGGTGGCCGCGGTGCTCTCGGTGCCCCGCGACGGCGGCGAGGAACTGGTCGCGATCGTCGAACTGACCGCCGCGCAAGCGGGATCTGCCGACGGGCCAACGCCGCAGCTGCGCGCGATCAAGCGGGAGATCATCGCGGCACTGTCGGCGTCGCATGGCCTGCGCGTCAACGACCTGGTTCCCGTGCCGCCCGGGGCGATTCCGGTGTCCAGTGGTGGCGGCGTGCGGCGTTCATCATGCGTCGAGCGTTACCGCAACAACGAATTCAAGCGGCTGGACGTGTCGGCGAACATGCTGGACGACACCTGGTAGAGCGGCTCAGTGCGACGCCGAAGCCGCCTCCGCGATCACTGACGCCCAGCCGCTGACGTCCCCGACGTAGAACCCCGCCTCGCCCGCGGTCGTCTCGACGATCACGAACACCTTTCCACCGCGCCGATTGCCGTTCCACGACTTGGCCGTCCGGACGTTGCGCACGGTGGCGATTGGTATGTCGACGGGCTTGCCGACGCGTTTGTCGAAGTGCAGTGCGGTACGCGTGAGGGTGACCGTGCCGTCGCCGGCGACCTTCGGCAGCGACCCGGTCCCGCCCTGGTAGCTCGCCTTCTCGGGACCGCGGAGGGTTCCCGGCGCGACGACCGGCGGCGGCGCCTCGAGCGCGCGGCGCGCGTTACGGCGCCTGATGGCCGGAATTCCGAACACGATGAATCCCGCCTCGACGACCACGAAGACGATGATCAGCCATACCCACCACGTCATCGCGCGGTCCTCAGCCGACGTGCCTGGCTGCGGGGCGTCCGCCGAATAGTAGACGGTTCTGCCCGAAGGTCCAGAAGTTGTTGGCGACGAAGTACAGCAGCATCGCCACGGGCAGGAATGGGCCAGCGATGAGCGGGCCGAGCGGGAGGATGAACAAGACAAGCTTGTTCAGCACCGCCATCTGCCGATTCGTGGCCGCTTCACGGCTTTGCCACGCCACCGAGGTCCGGCTATTCAAGTAGGTAGCGACACTGCCCAGGATCATCAGCAGGACGGCGATCGCAATCATCGCCGGGCGGTCGTAGTGGGCGAACGCCGCCAACCCGCTTCGTTGCGTCATGGTCGCGCCGATCGGCGCGCCAAATAGGTTCGCATCCAGGAAATGTCCGACGTCATCCGCGCTGAAAGAGTAGCTTCCCGTCGCGCGATTCTGCTCCACCGACATGGTGGACTGGCCGAGCCTAATCTGGGTGCGATTGAACGCTCGCACTACGCCATCGAGCCCCATGAATATCGGTATCTGCCCTAGCAACGGCCATCGCAAGACTTCGCTGAAGCCTCGTTGCAACCGGCGTGCCTTGCGGATGTAGGGCACGAACGGCAACAGGAGAAGGGCCCGTAGCGTGAATGTCAGGAACACCACGGACAGCGCCCATGTGAAAAAGTTCGACGGACCAAGTGCTACCGCGAAAGCCTTGAACCACACCCGCATCAGCACCGAGACGCAGTAGGGCATGATGCTGAGACTCCTCAGCATGGCGCCGACTACCAACAGGACAATCACCGAAAGTACCGTCACCACAGCAGGATTGCGACTCCACCAGGACGTGTGCACGGTTTGATCGACCAGCGACGCTGCCCTGACGGTCGGCGACTGAGCGGTGACCGGACTCGGCGCCGGCCGCGTCGCGCGGACGCGCGTGGTACGCGGTGTCGGAATGGGAACCGTAATTGCCTCGCGGGCGGCGCTGGCCAACTCCACCGTCGTCGCATAACGCTGGTCGGGGTCCTTGGCCATTCCGGTGGCGATGACGTCGTCGACCTGAGAAGGGACATCTGATCGGGCGATCGACGGCCGCGGCGGCGGCTTGCTCAGGTGCGCCGCAACCAGGCGGGCCATGGTGTCGCCTTCAAACGGCGGGGCGCCCGTCAGGCATTCGTACAGGACACACGCCAACGAGTAGATATCCGCGCGGGCATCTTCTGTCCCACTGTCCAGCCGCTCCGGAGCGATGTATTGGAAGGTGCCGATCGTAAAGCCGGACTTAGTCATTCGCGTCTCGTCCACGACGCGTGCGATCCCGAAATCGATCAGGTAGGCATAGTCATCGGCGTCGAGCAGGATGTTGGACGGCTTGATGTCTCGGTGCAGCAGACCTACCTGATGAGCCGTGTGCAATGCCTTGGCGACCTGCTCGACGATGCGCACCGCCCGCGCGGGCTCCAATGGCCCCTCGGCCAACACGGCACCCAAATCGCGACCCTCGATCAGCCGCATATCCACATACAGGCGCCCATCAATCTCGCCATAGTTGTGAATCGGAATGATGTGCGGGCTGTTCAGCCGTGCCGCAGCGTGGGCCTCCCGGCGGAACCGCTGCTGAAAATCGGCGTCGTCGGACAGATTCGCCGGCAAGACCTTGATGGCGACGATCCGGTCGGTCTCGGTGTCATGTGCCCGCCACACTTCACCCATGCCGCCGCGACCCAACAACTCCACCAACCGGTAGCGGCCGAACGGCGCGCCGCCCACATCAGCCGACATCGCGGCGCTCCCCTCGAGGCCCCTGAAAGATATGCGGACGGCCATAAGTATGGCCAATTCCGCCCAGACTCGCCGGGCTTTCGCTAGCCTCCACGAGCCGTCGCGCTATCACCTTCCTGCTCAGGTCGTCGCGGCAAGGTTGCGCTGCGCATCTTGCGACATTCTTGGAGCCACACACGCGGCGCTATCGAGGCACGACGGTGATCGCGCAGCGGGCCATGCCGCGGCCCAGCCGCGCATCAGCCGTGACCAGCGCGCAGCCGAGGGCTGACGACTTCCGAATCGACGAGATGCGGGGCTCCAGGTGCTGAAGTGGCGCATGTGACGAGACCGCCACACGCCCTACGCCGCCGCCACCAGCTGATCGGCGAGCCGTGCACCCAGCGACGCCACCCCCCCGCCGCGGTTCAGCTCCATCGCCGAAATCTGAATGTCCAGCGCAACATTGACGCGCGTGCGCAGCTCGGCCGCCATCAGCGAGTCCAGGCCCAGCTCGGTCAGCGGGGCGTCCCGGTCCACCATCTCGGCGGGCACACCGAGGACCGCGGCCAACTGCTCACACAGCAAGTCGGTCACCGCGCCGGCCCGCTCGTCCGACGACATGGCCGCCAGTTCGGCGCGGACGGACCCGCTGGCCTCGTCGGCGACCTTGGCCGCCTTCACCTGCTCGGCGAACCGCGGCGTCGTCGCCGACGTCGGGTACAGCGAACCCCATGCGCCCCAGTCGACGTCGGCGATCGCGACCCCGACGGGCGCCAGCCCGATCGCCGCGTCCAGGTACGCGCAGGCGGCGTCCAGCGCCAGCGGACGCACGCCCTGCAGCGCGAGGAACGCGGCCAGCTGCTCGCTGGTCGCGGCCATGCCGCCCTCCAGCGATCCCCAGTTCACCGACAGCGCCGGCAGCCCACGATCGGCCCGGTACCGGGCCAGCGCATCCAACACAGCGTTACCCGCCGCGTAGCTGATCTGCCCGACGGTCCCGGCCTGGCTGGTCACCGAGCTGTACAGCACGAAGTGGTCGAGCTCGTGACCGCTCAGCGCGTCGTGAAGAATGAACGCGCCCTTGGCCTTTGGCGACAACACCGTTGTCAGGCCGGCACGGGTGAGCTTGCTGACCGGCTCGTCGGCCAGCACGCCGGCGGCGTGGAAGACGCCGCGCAGCGGCGGACCGTCGGACAGCCGTGCCAGCAGCGCATCGACACTGGCCCGGTCGGAAACGTCCAACGACTCCACCCGCACGCCGGCACCGAGAGCCCGCAGCGCCTCCACCGCGGCCCGCTGATCCGGCGAGGCGGCACCGCTGCGCCCGGCCAGCACGATGCAGCCGGCGCCCTTGCCGGCCAACCACTTCGCGGTGGCCAGCCCGAAGTCCCCGAGCCCGCCAGTGACCAGATACGAAGCGTCCGAACGGATGTCGGTGACGGGCCGGGCCCGCTTCAAAGGCGGAGCGGCCTCGTTGAAGTCCAGCACGATGCGGCCCAGGTGCGCCGACCGCGCCACCTGACCGAACGCGTCCGCGAGCTGCGACACCGGCATGATGCGGGTGGGCAGCAGCTCGTACTCGCCGGCCCGCAGCGCCGCCAGGACTTCGCGACTCACCTGCTGCGCCAGGTCTTTTCGGTGCGCCATCATCCGGTCCATGTCGACCGAGATCAGCGACAGGTTCTTGTTGAAGACCGCCATGTCGATCAGCCGGCCGCCGAAGATCTCGGTCTTGCCGACCTCGACTACCCGGCCGAACTCGGCGGCCGCCTCCAGCAGCGCCACCACCGCCTCACCGGGCGCGGAGTTCAGCAGCACGTCCGCGCCGTGCCCGCCGGTGAGCCCCCGCACCTCTTCCACCGCCGACAGCGACCGCGAGTCGATGACGTGCTTGGCGCCCAGCGTCCGCAACAGGTCGGCGCGCTCGGCGGATGACGCGGTCGCGATCACCTGGGCCCCGGCCTTCGCGGCGACCTGCACCGCGGCCATGCCCACGCCTCCGGCGCCGCCGGCCACCAGCACCCACTCGCCGGGCTGCACCCGGGCCGCGTGCACCAGCGCGTATTGCGCGGTCATGAACACCACGACCGACCCGCAGGTCTCTAGCGAAAGCCCGTCGCCGGGTTCGAAGGCGCCCGCGTCGGACCCGACGGTGATGTAGCGCCGCGCCATGCCCGGGACGCTGACGAACCGCGACTCGCCGACGGTAAACCCGGTGACCCCGGGGCCGATCCGCGCGACGGTCCCCATGCCTTCCATCCCCAGTTCGGTGCCGAACCAGGTGCCGGCCAACTCGGCCTCGCCGAGCACGCCGAGGATCTTCATCGGGTCCTTGAAGTTCAGGCCGATACCATCCATCCGGAACTCGACCTCGCCGGGGCCGGGGGCGCGGCGCGGGATCTCGCGCAGCACGAGATCGGACAGCCGCCCAGGCGGCGCCTCCATCTCGAAGTTCGTCTCCGGGCTAGACAGCGGCGCAACCTCTTCGAGGGCTTCCAGGCGGCCGGACAGGTTGGACTCGTTGACGATCACCTTACGAACGCCGTCGCGCAACGCCACCTCGTCGGCGTCGTCGCTCGCGTACGCCTCGGTGACCAATGATTCCAGCACAACGGTTTTCAGCGGGCTGTCCTGCGCGACGTCGACGAGCCGCCAGTTCAGGTCCGGCTGCTCGTTGCGCAGCACCCGGCGCGCACCGACCAGTCCGGCCGCGGCCAGGTCCGGGGACTCCGACGAGCCAGGCACCTGCAGCGCACCCCGGGTGATCACCAGCCCGTGCATCGGCAGGTCCGAGCCGCCCAACAGCGCCTCCTCCTGCACCTTCTGCATCGCGCGGGCCAGGCCGCCCAGCATTGCGGGCAATTCGCCCACGCGCACAAGGGGATCCACCGACTCGGCCCCGACCGCGATCAGCGTGACGACCATCGGGCGCGTGTCGTCGACGGCGGCGCCGGCCGCCAGCACCTCGCGCAGCGAGGCCTCCACCTCGGCGCCGATCCGTTCCGGGTCATCGCCTTCCACGGTGAGCAGCTGCGAGGTGCCACGCTCGGCTGCGTAATCGCGGGCCCACGCTGCGGACTGCAGGCCCGCCGCCACCAGGAAGACCCGCTCGCCGGCCATGGCGGCATGCCGGGCGGCCGGGTGCCGGCGCGGCCGGTCCTCGAAAACCTGCTCCATCCACAACCGGTCCAGCTCCTCGAGCACCGGGCGCGCCGGGCTGATCGGCCGGAACTGCACGCGGTGCAGCTCGACCAGGACCTCGCCGCCCGGGTCGGTGATCACGACGTCGGCGACCAGGTCGGCCTCGCCCGGCTCCGGCGTCACGCGGGTGACGCCGACGAGAACCTGGTCGGTCAGCGGCGCGAACTGGCGCACGTGCCCCATCCCGGCCGGCACGACCGCTCCCGCGGGAGACGAGTTCGCCCCTTCCAGCAGCGCGACGCACTGCAGCGCCGCGTCGAGCACCGCGGGATGCGCCTGATGGTTGGAGGTGGCGACGCCGGTATCGGTGGCGTCGACGCGGGCCACCGCCCGCTCGCCGTCGACCTGTCCTTCTACGATCCGGCGGAACGCCGGCCCGTAGGCCAGACCCCGCTCGGCCAGCCGCGGGTACAGGTCGTCGGCGGTCACGGTCGTCGCGCCCACGAGCTCCGGAAGGCTCAGCGTCGGGCGGATCGCGCCGTCCACGACGCGACCGTGCGCGTGCCCAGTCCAGTTGGCGTCGGGGTTGATTCGCGAGCTGACATGGAACCGCCCGCTGGAGGATTCCACGTCCAGGCGCAGCGTCGGGACCTCGGTGGCGTCCACCACCAGCGGGCTGACGAACCGCACGTCGTCGAGCGCCGGGGCCGGCTTGCGGGTGATCTGCGCGGCGGCGGCCAGCGCGGCATCGACGTACGCGGTACCGGGCAACACCACCAGGCCGGCGACGACGTGGTCGCGCAGCCAGGGCAGCCGGGCACTGGACAGTTCGGTCCGCCATTCGGGCTGGCCGGCGTCGACGGGATCGCCGGGCAGCGCGAGCGCGCCGCCGGTGCCCAGGTGGTAGTCCTTGGCGGCCTGTTCCATTGACCACATCCGCTGCCGCTGGAAGTGGTGCACCGGCAGCGCGCGGTGCGGCGCCACTCCGCTCGCGGCACCCGGCGCGTGGTCGCTGTCCAGCGCGCCGGCGACATACAGCTCGGCCAGCGCCGTGCGGACGCTGACCTGGTCCTCGGTGTTGCGGCTCAGGGTGCCGATCGAGGTGCCCAGCTCACCCTTGCGGAGCAGGACCTCCTTGATATTGCCGGACAGCACCGGGTGCGGGCCGATCTCCAGGAACACCCGGTCGCCGGCCTCGACCAGCGCCGCGATGGCGTCGCCGAATCGCACTGGCCGACGGACGTTTTCGGGCCAGTACTGCGCACCCCAGTCCGGCCCGGTGACCTCGGCGGCGGTCACCGTCGAGTACAGCGGGTACACCGGCGTCCGCGGCGTCAGGCCGGCCAGCTCCTCGCGCAGCGCCGGCAGGATCGGGTCCATCAGGTGTGAGTGGTAGGGCACCTCCACCCGCAGCTGCCGGACGAACACGCCTTCGTCGGTCAACGTCTCGATCAGCTCGGCGATCGCCTCGTGGGTGCCGCCCAGCGTGACGCCCGACGCGCTGTTCACCGCCGAGACGCAGACGTCCTGGCGGCCGCCGATCCACTCCTGCACCTCGTCGTCGCTCAGGCCCACCGCGAGCAGACCGCCGGAACCGGCGGTGGTGGCCTGCAGTCGGGAGCGGTGGTAGCTGACCCGCACGGCGTCTTCGAGGCTGAGGATGCCGCTGACGTAGGCGGCGCTCACCTCGCCGACGCTGTGCCCGACGATCGCCCTGGGCCGCACGCCGTAGCGCGCCAGCTCGGCGGCCAGCCCGACCTGCACCAGGAAGTTGGCGGGCTGGGCGATTTCGGTGCTGGTGACGCGGGACTCGGCCTCGTCCTTGCGCAGCTCGTCGATGATCGACCAGCCCGCCACCTCGCGGAACGCCGCGTCGAGCTCGGCGGCGGCCGCCGCGAACGGCCCGTCGGCATCGAGCAGGTCGCGGCCCATCCGCCACCACTGCGGGCCCATGCCGCTGAACACGAAGACCGGGTCGCGTCCGTCGCCGACCGTCCGGCCGCCGGCGACCGCCCCGTCGACCACCGCGCCCAGCCGCGAGCTCAGGTCGGCGCGGTCGCTGAACGGCACCGCGAAGCGGTAGCTGTGCTGCGCCCGTCGGGACCACATGGCGTCGGCCAGTTCCGCCGGGTCCACCATCGGGTCCGTTGCGAGCGGGAGCAACTCGCGGGCCAGGGCGCGGGCGCCGGCCTCGTTGCGTCCGGAGATCGGCAGCACCTGGGCCGGCGCCGGCCGCTCAGCCGCTTCGCCTTGCTGCGGCGCCTCGACCAGGATCGCGTGCGCGTTGGCCCCGCCGTAGCCGAAGCCGTTGACCGAGGCCGCCGCCGTCTCGTACCCGTCGGGGAAGGGTTCGGTTTCGGTGACCACGCGGAGCCGGTGCTCGGCGAACGGGATCTCCGGGTTCAGCTGGTTCAGCGTCGCCTGCGGCGCCAGTTGGCGGTGATGCAGCGTCAGCGCCGCCTTGATGACGCTGGCCATCCCGGCCGCCGCTTCGAGGTGTCCGATCGAGTTCTTGATCGACCCGACGACCAGGTCCTGCGTGCGGCCCTCGACGTTGCCCAGCGTCTCGCCGATGGCCGCCATCTCCATCGGGTCGCCGACGGCGGTGCCGGTGCCGTGCGCCTCGACGTAGCCGATTTGCGCTGGGCGCAAACCACATTCGGCGGTCACCTCGCGGATCAGATCGGCCTGGGCGTCGGGGTTGGGGACGGTGATGCCCGGCGTGCGGCCGTCCTGGTTGACGCCGGTGCCGCGGATGACGGCGTAGATGCGGTCGTGGTCGCGGGTCGCGTCGGCGAGCGGCTTGAGCACGATGACGCCCGCGCCCTCACCGCGGGCATAACCGTCGGCGGCGGCGTCGAAGGTCTTGCAGTGCCCGTCGGGCGCGAGGAACCGGCTCTTGCACAGCCCGATGAACACCTCGGGGATGAGCATCGCGTTCACCCCGCCAACCAACGCCAGCTCGATCTCGCCGCGCGCCATGGCCTGGTAGGCCTCATGCAGCGCGACCAGCGACGACGAGCACGCCGTGTCGATGGTCATGCTGGGCCCGCGCAGGTCGAACACGTAGGAGACCCGGTTGGAGATCATGGTGAACGTGCTGGCCATCGAGCTGTGCGCGTCCACCGTCCAGCGGCTCATGAACCCGGTGCGCAGGATCATGTTGTCGGCGGCCGAGGCGCCGACGTAGACGCCGACCTGCTTCCCGGCGACCCGGCCGGACACCCCGGCGTCGTCCATCGCCTCCTGGGCCACCTCCAGCACAAGCCGCTGCTGCGGGTCCATGATCGACGCCTCACGCGGCGAGATGCCGAAGAACTCCGGGTCGAAGTCCCACAGCGAGCTCTGCAGGAAGCCCCCGCTGCGGGTGTACATGCGGCCCGGCATGTCGGGGTCGGGGTCGTAGTAGCGGTCCAGGCTCCACCGGTCCGGCGGCACCTCGATGATGCCGTCGCGACGGGACAACAGAAAGTCCCACAGTTGTTCTGGCCCATACACATTGCCGGGAAGCCGGCATCCGATGCCGACGATCGCCACATCGACGATTTCAGAGCCCATACCAGTGACCATGGCGTGGTCCTGCCTTCCTGAAAACCCCGGCGATCGCTCCCCTGCGCCCCGTCGAACGGCTGCAATAATTGCTCAGCTGCCGGGCTAATGTCGACGGATCCGCGCATAGCGTATAGGCATTTGACCTGTTGCGTTGGCCGAAAGGCCCTTTCCCGCGACCCCCTCCCGCGAGCAGACACAGAATCGCACCCGGAACGCCTCCGGCGTGCGATTCTGTGTCTGCTCGGCGGAGGTCTGGTCAGCCGCCCGCTTCGATAGCCGCCACCTTCGCTGCGGCGTCCGGCCCGCAGAACGGCTGCAGGTCCACGGGGCCGGCGGCCGTTAGGTCGTTGATCCGACGCTTCAGGTCGCCCGAGGTCAGGTGCGCATAGAGATTGGCGCCCGGGCACGACGTCTGGGCCAGGTCGCGATGGCCCAGCAAACTGTCGGTCGCGATGTGGAAGGTCTGGACGGCCCAGGCGAACGCCATCGCCGTCGAATGCAGCTGGGCCTCCGAGACCGCCTCCTTGTCGAAGTCCCCCTCGGCCAGCACCAGAAAATGGCCCGTGGTGTCGTAGTCCGTCGCCGTGTCACCGACGAACTGGGTGCTGCGCAGCTCATAGATGTTGCCGTTGCGGTCCACGCCGATGTGGTACGCGATGTCGATCCACCCCAGCGTGTCCTGGTGATAGCGCTGGTCCGAGCGGAAGCGGCCGGGGGCGTTGCGGTTGTCGCCGAGGACCACGGCTTCGTGGTGCAGGGTCATCCGGGTGATCGTGAGGGGGCGGCCGCCGGCGCGGGCCGGCCGCGCGCCCCACGCATCTCGGCAGATCAGCGAGGCGGTGTTGGCGCTCGGAGCGAGCGGCGGGGTGATCGGCGCAAGCGGCGGCGCGACGTTGGTGACGCCGGTCGCGACGGGTGTCGGGGGCACCGGCGGTTGCGGGGTGGTCGCCGGAGCCGCGTGTGGCGTGTGCGCGCAGGCGTCGACGGCGGAGACCAGGCCGACACCCCCGGCCAGGCGGAGCAGCTGACGGCGGCTGACGGCGTCCATGGCCGTTCACGATACTTGGGTCCGACCCCGCCGCCAGGATTCCAATGCAACTCACAGAAAATGCCCTGACCAGTCACGATAATCTTGACTTCGGCACACCCCACGAGCCGTCCAGCCCACTTGAGGCGATCGCTATGACGCAGTCAACGCTTCCCGCGCTCCTTGCGCAGCGAACGCGCGACAAGCCAGATGCCACCGCCTACACGTTCATCGACTACGAAGCGGACCCCGCCGGTTTCGCCGAGAGCCTCACGTGGGCCGAGGCGCATCGCGGAGCGCTGGCCGTCGCCGAGGAACTCCGGCTCCTGGGCCGGGCCGGCGATCGTGCCGCGATCCTCGCGCCGGAGGGGCTCGATTTCATCGTGGCCTTCCTCGGAGTTCTGCAGGCCCGCCTCATCGCCGTCCCGCTACCCGTGCCGCAGTTCCGCATCCACGACGAACGCGTTTCCGCCGCGCTTCGCGATTGCTCGCCGTCGGTCATCCTCACGACCACCGCCGTTCTCGACGAAGTCGCCAAATACGCCTGCGCGGACACGACCGTGGTCGCCATCGATGCGCTGGACTTGTATTCTCCCCGTCCCTTCGAAGACGTGGATGATGCGTATCCGCGCGCGGCTTACCTGCAGTACACGTCGGGGTCCACTCGCACACCCGCCGGCGTGATCGTTTCCCACCGCAACGTGATGGCCAACCTTGACCAGGCAAAGGCGGTGTATCTCAAGGACTTTGGCGACACCGTTCCGGCCGGGCTGCGCTGGGTGTCCTGGCTGCCGTTCCATCACGACATGGGGTTGTTCTTCACGGTGTTCATCCCGCTGTACGTGGGAGCTCCGATGTCGTTCATGACTCCCGTCGCATTCCTGCGGCGGCCCGCCCGCTGGATGCAATTGCTCGGCGCGGTCGATCTCTCGTATTCCTGTGCACCCAATTTCGCCTACGATCTGGCGGCTCAACTGACGTCGGATCGCGACATGGACGGAGTCGACCTCGGCGGCGTGCTGGCCCTCATCAACGGGTCCGAGCGAGTGCAGCCGGCGACCCTGCGGCGATTCAACGAGCGCTTCGCCCGCTACAACCTCAAGCCGACGGCGATCCTCCCGTCCTACGGCCTCGCCGAGGCGACGCTGTGTGTGGCCGCTCCCGAATTGGGCCGGCCGGTGCGATGCGTCAGTTTCGCCGCCCAACCCTTGTCCGACGGGCACGTCACGCTGTGCGCGCCCGACGACCCCGGCGCGATCGAGCACGTGAGCTACGGGCCGCGGCGGGCTGAACCGGGGATGTGCGCGGTGCGGATCGTCGACCCGGAAACCCAGCGGGAGAGTCCGGCCGCAACCATCGGCGAAATCTGGTTGCACGGCGACAACGTGGCGATGGGGTACTGGCAGAAGACGGCGGAATCCCAGCGCACCTTCGCGGCCCAGATCGTCGACCCCGAACCCGGCACCCCGACCGGCTCCTGGCTGCGAACCGGCGACTTGGGCGCCATGTTCGACGGCGAGTTGTTCATCATGGGTCGCCTCAAGGATGTGCTCATCGTCGACGGGCGCAACCACTACCCGGACGACATCGAGGCCACGATCAGACCGATCACCGGCGGCCGGGTCGCGGCGATCTCGGTACCGGCCGACCGCGGCGAGCAGCTTGTCGCGATCGTTGAACTCGGCGGCGGGCAATCGGACGCCGGTGAGGACGTGGCGGCCTGGCTGCGCGCGGTCAAGCGGCAGATCAAGTCGGCGGTGTCGAGCTCGCACGGCCTGCGGGTCTTCGACCTCGTGGTGGTACCGCCCGGCTCTATTCCGTTCACCACCAGCGGCAAGGTGCGACGGTCCGCGTGCGTCGAGCTTTACCGCCGCAACGAATTCCGGCGCCTGGACGCCTCGCCGAGTCTGCTCGACGAGGCCTGGTAGCGACCGCGAGTCAGCCCATCGCGGGGGCGGCCAGTTGCTCGGCGAGCCGCGAGGCGAGCGAGGACAGCCCGTTGCTGCGGTTGAGTTCCATCGCGGAGATCTCCACGTCGAGCGCGATGTTGACCCGCGCCCGCAACTCGGCGGCCATTAGCGAGTCCAGCCCGAGCTGGGGTAGCGGGGTGGTCCGGTCGACCGAATCGCCGGGCACGCCCAGCACCGCTGCCAGCTGCTGGGTCAGCAGTTGGGTGACCCGATCGACCCGCTGCTCCGCCGACATCGAGGCCAAATCGTCGCGAACCGAGCCGGCGGCGCCGTCGGCGCCCTTGATCGCCTCGATGTACGCGGCGAACCGCGGAGTGCACGCCGACGCGCGGTTCAACGACCCCCACAGCGGCCAATCGACGTCCGTGATGCCCACCTGCGTGGGATTCAGTGCGATCGCCGCGTCGAGGTAGCGGCAGGCGGCGTCGAGCGGCAGCAGATGCACCCCGTTGCGCGCCCAGTAGGCGGCGACCTGTTCGCTGGCCGCGGTCATGCCGCCCGCCAGCGAACCCCAGTTCACCGACAGCGCCGGCAGTCCCAGGCGCGCCCGGTGGTGCGCCAGGCCGTCGAGCACCGCGTTGGCCGCCGCGTAACTGAGCTGCGACGCGGTCCCGGCCTGGCTGGCCACCGAGCTGTACAGCACGAAGTGGTCGAGTTCGGCGCCGAGTAGGGCCTCGTGGAGGATGAGCGCGCCACAGGCCTTGGGCGCCAGCACCGAGCGCAGACCGCGCTGGTTGATATCGCCGAGCAGCTGATCCTCGAGGGCGCCGGCGGCGTGGAACACCCCGCGCAGCGGCGGGCCGTCGGCCAGGCGGCCGAGCAGGGCGTGCACGCTGGCCCGGTCGGACACGTCGACCCGCTCCACGCGCACGTCGGCGCCGCCGGCCCGCAGGGCCGCCACCGCGGCCTGTTGCTCGGCGGTGGTCGCGCCCCGGCGCCCGGCCAGCACGATCGTGCCCGCGCCCTTGGCGTTGAGCCAGTTGGCGGTGGCCAGGCCGAAGTCGCCGAGGCCGCCGGTGACCAGATAGGCGGCGTCGGGCCGGATTTCGGTGGCGGGCCGGACCGGTTTGACCGGTGGCGACGGCTCGCTGAAGTCGAGCACGATGCGGCCCAGGTGGGTCGACCGGGCCACCTCGCCGAAGGCGTCAGCGAGCTGCGACACCGGGAGCATCCGGGTGGGTAGCAGCTCGTACACGCCGGCCCGGATCAGCGCCAGCACTTCGCGGTTGAGCGCCAGCGCAAGGTCCTCGCGGTGTGCCATCATCCGGTCGAGGTCGACGGAGATGAGCGACAGGTTCTTGTTGAACACCCCCATGTCGATCAGGCGGCCGCCGAAGATCTCGGTCTTGCCGACGTCGACGACGCGGCCGAACTCCGCCGCCGCCTCCAGCACGGCCACCACCGCCTCCCCCGGCGCCGAATTCAGCACGACGTCGACGCCGCGGCCCCCGGTGAGCTGCCGCACCTCTTCCACCGCGGATAGCGACCGGGAGTCGATCACGTGTTTGGCGCCGAGGGTGCGCAGCATGTCGGCGCGCTGCGGTGTGGATGCGGTCGCGATCACCTGGGCGCCCGCCTTCGCGGCGACCTGCACGGCGGCCATGCCCACTCCGCCGGCGCCGCCGGCCACCAGCACCCACTCGTCGGGCTGCAGCCGGGCCGCGTGCTGCAGCGCGTAATGCGCGGTCATCAACACCACGACCGACCCGCAGGTCTGCAGCTTTAGCCCGTCAGCGGGCTCGAAGGCGCCCGCGTCCACGCGGGCGGTGAGGTAACGACGGGCCATGCCCGGCACGCTGACGAAGCGCGTCTCGCCCACCGCGAAGCCGCTGACCCCCGCACCGATCCGGGTGACGACGCCCATGCCCTCCATCCCGAGTTCGGCGCCGAACCGGGTGCCGGCGAGTTCGGCCGCGCCGAGCACGCCGAGGACCTTCATCGGATCCTTGAAGTTCAGGCCGACGGCCTCCATCCGCAGCTCGACCTCGCCGGGTCCGGGGGCACGGCGCGGCGTCTCCCGCAGCGCCACGTCGGCGAGACGCCCCGGGGGCGCTTCGATCTCGAAGTTCACGTTGCGCGGCCGCGCTTCCTCCAGCGCCGCCAGCCGGCGCGGCAACCGGGACTGGTTGACCAACACCATCCGCCGCTGGCCGCGCAGGGCGACCTCGTCGGCGTCATCGCCGGCATAGCCCGCCGTGACCAGCGACTCCAGCACCAGGGTTTCGCAGCCGTCCGGCCGGGCGGACGGGTCGACGTCGATCAGCCGCCAATTCAGCCCCGCCTGCTCGTCGCGCAGGACGCGGCGCGCCCCCACCAGGGCCGACGCGGCCAAGTCTCCCGTCGCCGGGTCACCGGGCACCGGTAACGCACCGCGGGTGATCACCAGGCCGCGCATCGGCAGGTCTGACCCGTCGAGCAGCGCCTGGTCCTGCACGTCCTGCGCGGCGCGGGCCAGCCCCGCCAGCATCGCGGGCAGCTCCGCGACCCGCGACAGCAGGCAGGCCGGCGCCGGTTCGTCGTCGGCCATCGCGACCAGCGTGACCACGACCGCGCGAGCGTCGTCCGCGTCGAGGGCCAGCACCCGAGCGAGTCCGGCCTGCGCGTCCGCATAGATCCGTTCCGGATCGCTGCCACGCACCGTCAGCGCAAGCCGTCCGCCGCGGGCGCGGGCATACTCGTCGGCCCGACTAGCGCACTGGTCGCCCGCGGCGACCACGAACACGCGCTCGGCCGCAAGCGCGTCGGCCCGGCCGGCCGGGTCGCGGGCGGGCCGCGGCTCGAACACCCCTTCCAACCACAGCCGTTCCAGTTCGTCGAGCACCGGGCGCCCCGGGCTGACCGGCCGAAACTGCACCCCGTGCAGTTCGACCAGCACCTGGCCGGCGGGGTCGGTGAGCACCACGTCGGCGACCAGCTCGGCCTCGCCCGCCTGTGCCAGCAGGCGGACGCCGACCAGCACCTGATCGGTCAGAGGACCGAACTGACGCACATGCCGCATCCCGACCGGCACCACCGCCGCCGCCGGTGCGACGGTCGATCCCCTCGCCAGCAACGCCACGCACTGCAGGGCGGCGTCCAACACGGCGGGGTGCGCCTGATGGTTGGACATGGCCACGCCGGTGTCGGTCGCGTCGACCCGGGCCACCGCGCAATCCCGATCCGCCCGCCCGTCCAGGATCCGACGGAACGCCGGCCCGTACCCGAGGCCACGCTCGGCAAGCCGGGGGTACAGCTCGTCGGCAGCGGTGGTCGTGGCCGCCGTCGGCTCGGGCAGGGTCATCGTCGGCCTGAGCTCGCCGTCGACGATGCGCCCGGTCGCGTGCGCCGTCCAGCTGCCGCCGGGGCGGCTCTGCGCACTGACGGTGAACCGTCCGCTGGCGGCCTCCACGTTCAGATCGAGGATGGGCACCTGGGTGCTCTCCACCACCAACGGGCTGACGAACCGGACGTCGTCCAGCGCCACCGCGGGTCTCCCGGTGACCTGGGTGGCCGCGGCCAGCGCGGCATCGACGTAGGCGGTGCCGGGCAGCACCACCACCCCGGCCACGACGTGGTCGCACAGCCAGGGCAGCTGCGCCGCGGACAGCTCGGTTCGCCACTGGGAGTGGCTGGTGTCGACCGGGTCGCCGGGCAGCGCCAGCGCGCCCCGCGCGCCCAGATGCTGATCGTTCGACGACTGTTCGATCGACCACAGCCGTTGCCGCTGGAAGTTGTGCACCGGCAACGGGCGCTGCGGTGGCGGCCCGGGGGCGGCGCCCGGGGCGTGGTCGGCGTCCAGCGCGCCGGCGACGTACAGGTCGGCCAGAGCGCCGCGGATGCTGACCGCGTCCTCGGCGTTACGTTTCAGGGTGCTTACCGCGACGCCGGGCACGCCCTGACGCAGTAGCCCCTCCTTGACGTTGCCGGACAGCACCGGATGCGGCCCCACCTCGAGAAACACCCGGGCACCGGATTCGATCAGCGCGCCGACCGCGTCGCCGAACCGCACCGGCCGACGAACGTTTTCCGCCCAGTACTGCGCATCCCAGTCGGGTCCGGTGACCTCGGCGGCGGTCACCGTCGAATACAGCGGCACCCTGGGGCGCCGGGGAGTCAGACCGGCCAATTCTCGACGCAGCTCCGGCAGGATCGGGTCCATCAGGTGCGAGTGGTAGGGCACCTCGACCCGAAGTTGCCGGACGAACGCGCCCTCGTCGTTCAGCTTCTCGGTCAGCTCGGCGATCGCGTCGTGGGTGCCGCCCAGCGTCACGCCGGAGTGGCTGTTGACCGCCGCCACGCACACGTCCCGACGCCCGGCGATCCATTCCTGCACCTCGGCCTCGCTCAGACCCACCGCCAGCATTCCGCCCGAACCGGCGGTGGCGGCCTGCAGCCGGGAGCGGTGGTAGCTCACCCGAACCGCGTCACGCAGGTCGAGCATGCCGCTGACGTACGCCGCGGTCACCTCGCCGACGCTGTGCCCGACGACCGCGCCGGGCACGACGCCGTAGTGCGCCAGCTCCGCGGTGAGCCCGACCTGCACCAGGAAGTTCGCGGGTTGAGCGACCTCGGTGCGGCTCACCCGGGACTCCGACTCGTCGCGGCGCAGCTCTTCGATCACCGACCAGCCCGCCAGCTCGGCGAACGCCGCGTCGAGTTCCGTCGCGGCCCGCGCGAAGGGACCGTCGGCGTCGAGCAACGCGCGGCCCATCCCCCACCACTGCGGCCCCATCCCGCTGAACACGAAGACCGGCGCGGTGCCGTCGACGACCGTGCCGGCACCCACCGCGGACCCGTCGGCCACCGCCGACAGCCGAGAGCTCAGTTCGAAGCGGTCGCCGAACGGCACGGCGAACCGGTAGTTGAGGTGCCGTCGGCGCGCCCACATGGTGTCCGCCAATACGGCCGGGTCGAGCTCCATATCGCTTGCGAGCGTGAGCAACTCGCGGGCCAACGCGCGCGCGCCGGCCTCGTTGCGGCCGGACACCGCCAGCACGGGCGCCGGTGCCGGCCGGGCGGGTGGCGGGGTGGGCGGCGGCGCCTGCACCAGGACCGCGTGAGCGTTCGTGCCGCCATAGCCGAACCCGTTGACCGATACCGCGGCCGTGGCATAGCCGGCGGGGAAGGGCTCGGCCTCGGTGATCACCCGCAAGCGGTACTCGTCGAAAGGGATTTGCGGATTCAGCCGGTCCAGCCTCGCCTGCGGCGCCAGCTCGCGGTGATACAGGGTGAGCGCCGCCTTGATCACGCCGGCGACCCCGGCCGCCGCCTCGAGGTGGCCGATGGAGTTCTTGATCGACCCGACGACCAGCTCGGTGATGCGGCCCTCGACGTGGCCCAGCACCTTGCCGATCGACGCCATCTCGAGCGGGTCGCCCACCGCCGTACCGGTACCGTGTGCCTCGACATAGCCAATCTCGTTGGGCCGCAATCCCGATTCCGCGGTCACGCGGCGGATAAGTTCGGCCTGCGCGTCGGAGCTGGGCACCGTGATTCCCGGTGTGCGCCCGTCCTGGTTGACGCCGGTCGCCCGGATCACCGCGTAGATCCGGTCCTGGTCACGCTGCGCGTCGGCGAGCGGCTTGAGCACGATCAGGCCGGCGCCCTCACCGCGCGCATAGCCATCCGCGGCGGCGTCGAAGGTCTTGCAGCGCCCGTCCGGAGCCAGGAACCTGCCCTTGCACAGGCCGATGAAGGTCTCCGGGAGGAGCATGGCGTTCACCCCGCCCACCAGCCCCAACTCGATCTCGCCGCGCGCGATCGCCTGGACCGCCTCGTGCAGCGCGACCAACGACGACGAACACGCGGTGTCGATGGTCATGCTCGGTCCGCGCAGGTCGTACACGAACGACACCCGGTTGGACAGCATGGTGTAGGTGCTGGACATCGCGCTGTGCGAATCCGCCGCCCACCGGCCCGTAAACCCTTGGCGCAGCACCATGTTGTCCGCATTCACGGCGCCGACGTAGACGCCGACCGGCCGACCGGCGACCCGGCCGGACACCCCGGCGTCGTCCATCGCTTCCTGCGCGACCTCCAGCAGCAGCCGCTGCTGGGGGTCCATCGATGCTCCTTCGCGCGGCGAGATGCCGAAGAACTCCGGATCGAAGTCCCACAGCGAGGTCTGCAGGAAGCCGCCGCTGCGGGTGTACATCCGCCCGGGCGTCTGCGGGTCGGGGTCGTAGAAGCGATCCAGACTCCACCGGTCGGGGGGCACCTCGACGATGCCGTCGCCGCGAGACAGCAAGAACTCCCAGAGCTGTTGCGGGCCAGACACATTGCCGGGCAGCCGACACCCGATCCCCACGATCGCCACGTCGACAGTTCCCAATACCGATTCGAGCGCCATCCGACGTTCCTGCCTTCCCGCGACCCCGGCAATGACTCCCCCCGCGATCCGCAGCACGGCCGTAGACGCTGTCGGCTGCCGATGGATAGGGCACAGCGTATGCCTGGCGCCGAAGCCGTAATCAGACTCCGATCAAACTCCAAACAAACTCACAGGCAATGGCCTGACCAGCCGAGATAGCCTTGGCGATCCGAGCCGTCCTGCTCTTGAGCCAACAGGAAAGGACCTCGATGCCGACAATCCCGTCGTATCCGCATGACCTTTTCACCGACGACGTACTGCTGGACTCACATCAGCACTACGGGGCGCTGCGTGAGCTCGGACCCGTCGTCCGGCTCGACGCGCACGACGTCCTTGCGCTGCCCCGTTACGCCGAAGTCCGCGCCGCCCTCGCCGATCCCCAGACGTTCGCGTCCGGCCAGGGCGTCGGTCTCAACGACCTCGTCAACACCTTCGGTGCGGGCCTCACCACGATGATGAGCGACGGCGGGCAGCACTCCTATCTGCGGGGCATCATGATGCGCGGCTTCACGCCACGCGCCCTGCACAGGCTGGGCATCGACCTGGAGCAGCTCGCCGCCGCGCGCGTAGCGGAGCTAGTCGAGCGGGGCACCTTCGACGCCGTCACCGATCTCGCTGGCGCGCTTCCGCTTTCGGTTGTTCCCGAGCTACTCGGCTGGCCCGGCGGGGGTCGCGAGCAGCTGCTGGAGTGGGCGTCGGCGAGCTTCGACCTACTCGGGCCGTTGAACGCCCGCGCGGAGCACGCCGCCGGGATCACCCGGGACATGATCGCGGCCACACAGAAGATGATCGGCCTCGCCGAACACGCCTTTGCCGACGGGACCGCCGTCCCAGGCAGCCTCGGCGCGGCGATGTCCGCGGCCGCCGACCGCGGGGAACTGGGGCCCCAGCAGGTCCCGCAACTGATCTTCGACTACATCGGGCCGTCCCTGGACACCACGATCAGCGCGATCGCCAGCGCGGTGTGGCTGCTGGCCACCCACCCCGATCAGTGGGCCGCGCTGAAGGGCGACCCGAGCCTTATTCCCAACGCCCTCAACGAAGTCGTGCGCGTGGAGTCGCCCGTGCGGCTCTTGAGCCGCGTCGCCACGACGGCGACCAGCATCGCCGGTTACGAGGTTGCCGCAGGGTCGCGGGTGGGCCTGCTCTTCGCGTCCGCCAACCGTGACCACCGACAGTTCGAGCGCCCGGCAGAATTCGACGTCAAGCGGCACAACGCCGGCGACCACGTGGGCTTCGGCGGCGGCGCGCACACCTGCGCCGGCCAGGGACTGGCCCGGATGCAGTGCCATGCGGTACTGAAAGCGCTTGTCGCACAGGTAGACACGATCGACTGTGGCGAACCGGTACGCGGACTCAACAACGTGATCAACGGCCTGGCGCGCCTTCCCGTGACCGTGCACGCTCGCGTAGCGTGACCCCATACCCGGCCGTCATACCCGTCGGCAGAGATGGAGATTCCATGGCGAGCACGCAATCCGACCAGCTGGCCAGGTTGTTCGGCGCGGCCCGCGACCGCTACAGCAACCTGACCCTGGGCCTGGACAACATTCGCGACATCTGCGACGCGATGGCCGGGCGGGCCAGCAAGGAGCCCGAGGGCGTCAGCTACGCGGAAGTCGACGCGGGCGGCGTCCCGGCCGTCTGGTGCATCCCGGCCGGATCCGACGACGGGAGCGTCCTGCTGTGGGGCCACGCCGGTGGGACGGTGGTGTTCTCGATGCACTCCGACCGCAAGGCCGCGGGCCACCTCGCTAAGGCGGCCGGCATTCGCGCGCTGGCGCTGGACTTCCGGCGATCGCCGGAGAACCACTTCCCCGCGCAGCAGGATGACTTCGACGCGGCATACCGCTGGCTACTTGCCCAGGGGTATCGGCCCGACAAGATCGCTGCCGGCGGTCATTCGGTGGGCGGCAACTTCGCCGTCGGCCTGGCCATCCGAATGCGCGATCAGGGGGTGCCGATGCCGGGCGCCATCCTGTCCTGCTCGGCCTGGTACGACATCGAATTGAAGAACCCGACGCTGAAGGCCAACGCTGAGACCGACAAGGTACTGACCCTTGCGGTGTTGCAGCTATTCCGCGAAAGCTGGCTCGCCGGAACGGGTGTCAAGTACGACGACCCCCGGGTGAACATGCTGTACGCCGATCTGAGCGGCCTGCCCCCGATCGACATCCATTACGGCAGCCACGAGGTGCTGGTCGGCGAGATCCGCGAGTTCGCCGACCGCGCGGTGGCCGCGGGTGTCCAGACGAGGCTCAACGTCGTGCCCGACGGGCAGCATCTGTTTCTGCTGGGCGCGGGCAAGGTGCCCGAGACCGACGCGGCGATCGCGGAGATGGGCGCGTGGCTGCGCGAGAAGCTCGGCGTGACGGGGTGATTCGGGCGTCCCCGCATCCGCCGAGACTGCGGCCACGGCGCGCTTTGCGCCGGAAGCGCTATTCGTCCTGTTGGTGTTCGCGGACGATGACCTGCAGCAGGTCGACGATGCGCTGCTGCCCGGCGGCCGTGACGTCGAACTTGCGATGTATCTCGGTGAACCCCTGGTCGACATGAGTGCGGAGGTCGACGAAATCTTCGCGCAGGGCATTGAAGCCCGCCGCCGTGGCCTGGCGGAGGGCGTCGAAATTTGCCGCGGTGTCCCGGCGGAACTCGCGAAGCTCGCCGCCGAGCTCGCTCACATCGCGATCGGCGGCGCCCGCAAGCACCCGAGCCGCTGCGGCGTCTTGTTCACTCACCTTCAGGCGGCCGGCCAAATCGCGCACCTGGCGTTCAAGAGCGCCTACACGTGATTCGAGATCGCCTGGCTCCATGGCAACCCAGCATAACGTCGCCGCCAACGAACTACACCGTCGTCGTCAGCTCCGCGGCGCTGACGGGCTCCACGCGCACCGGCACCCCGGTGAGCCACGCCATGCCGGACAGCTCCTCGACGTCCTCGGGCTCGCTCGACGTCAACCGGTTGACGTTGGCGCCGCCGGCCCGGTTCGCCACCTGCCAGGTGCCGGTGCCCTTGTGGCCCCAGCCGTGCGGGACCGCGATCACCCCGGCCATCAGGTCCTTGGTGGTGGCGACGCCGACGGTGATCTCGCCGTACGGGGAGGACACCCGCACCATGTCGCCGTCAGCGATGTTCAGGTCCGCGGCGTCGTCGACGTGGATCAGGCCGCGGTGCGCGCGCTCACCGCGCATCAGCAGCGGGGAGTTGTGCATCCACGAATTCTCCGACCGCGGCTCGCGCATGCCGATCATTCGCAGCGGATAGCCGTCGGGATGCTTGCCCGTCGACAGCTTGTCCACCTCCGCGGCGATAGCGTCGTGCTCCAGCCTGACCCGCCGCGACAGGTACGCCACGGCGTCGCGCAGCACCCCGGTGCGAATGTGCGGCGCGACGACCACGCCGTGCGGGTGGTCTTCGGTCAGCCGGCGCAGGGTCAGGCCGCCGCGGCGCAGACCGAACCGATCCCCACCCTGCGACATCCGGACCATGGCGTCGATCATGACCCGCGGCGTGAGAGTGATCCCGAAGAGGCCCAACGCCTTTCGCGCCGTCCCCAACACACCGAACCCCCGCACCGTCCCAGCGAGCCGCCGGGTGAGGTCGTCGACGATGTCCCACTCCGACCGCGCCTCACCCGCCGGCGCGACGACGGCCTCGGTGGCCTGCCGGAACGGCGTGGCCTGGAAGGGCTGGAAGATGAACGGAAAGTCGTCGCGCTCGTACATCGTGGTGGCGGGCAGGATGTAGTCGCAGTGGGCGCCGGTCTCGTTGACGTAGAAGTCGATGGCCACCGACAGGTCCAGGGTCTCGAACGCGGCTTCCAGCTCGTCGCCGTTGGGGCACGACAGCACCGGATTGCCCGCCGAGACGAACATGGCCTTGATCTGCCCGGCGCCCGGCGTGGTGATCTCCTTGGCCATCAGCGCGGCCGGTTCGGAGTCGATGGCGCTGTGGATGTTCCCGATGCGCGTGCGCTTGCGATGCGAACGGCGCAGCGCGACACCCATCATCGTCTTCTGCCAACGCTCGCCCAGCGTCTCCATCGAGCCGAAGACCGACCCACCCGGCGCGTCCAGGTTGCCGGCGACCAGGTTGACCACGTCGATCAGGTAGGAGGTGAGCGTGCCGTATCGGCCGACGCAGGTGCCCAGCCGGCCGTAGACGGCGGCGCGGGGCGTGCTCGCCAGGTCGTGCGCGAGTGACCGGACGCTGTCCGGGTCGATCCCGGTCCGCGCCGCGGTCCGCTCGGGGGTGAACGACGCGCACAACGCTTGCAGCCAGTCGATGCCGTCGGCCTGGCGTCGCACGGTGTCTAGGTCGACGAGGCCGTCGGCGAACATCACCTGCAACAGCGACAGCAACAGCAACGCGTCGGTATCCGGGACGATGCCCAGCCATTCGAACGCCGCGGCGGTCTCGGTGCGACGGGGGTCGACGACGACGACGCGTCCGCCACGCTTGACGACGTCGGACATGCGGTCCTTGATGCGCGGCGCCGTCAAGAAGCTTCCGTGCGAGACAACGGGATTCGCGCCCATCATGACCAGCAGATCGGTGCGCGTCAGGTCGGGAATGGGCACCGATGTCGGCACACCGTAGAGCAGCTGGCTCGCGATCAGCCGGCTGTTGGTGTCCTGCGACGAGGCGGTGAAGTAGTGCGCGCCGCGCCCGACGCCCTTGATGAACGTCATCGCGGCGAAGGTGTGCGAGTAGCTGAAGGCGGCGGGGTTGCCCATGTACCAGCCGACCGCGCCCGGGCCGTGCGCCTGCAGGATCGTGGTGAGCCGGGCGGCGATATCCGACAGCGCCTCCTCCCACGTCACCGGCTCGAACCCCGTCGGCGTGCGGCGCAGCGGCGTGGTGACGCGGTCCGGGTCGTTGTGCACCTCGGCGAAGGCGATGCCCTTCTGGCAGGCGAAGCCCGCCGACAGCGGGTGGTCCTTGTCCGGGCGGAGCGAGACCAGGCGCCCGTCCTCGACGGTCGCGATCATGCCGCATAGCGGTTCGCAGATCCGGCAGTAGGTCGGCTTCTGCTCGGTAACAGGTGTCACCTATCGCAGAATACTGTAAGAGCTACAGTTCGGCTCTCGGAGATTTGCTCGCAGGCCACGTTCACCAGATCCGGCGCAGCTGCGCGCCCGTGCGGCGATGTCGCAGTTGCTCACGCCGCTCCTGCGCTGTGAGCACGGGGGTTCCCGACGGGAGGTGGTCGAGGACGTCGGCCACCGGCACCCTGGTCACCGTCGCCTCGGGGAAGACGTCGCTCTTGTAGAAGCGGGCCTGCAAAACCCCCCAGGGCCAATCGGCTTTGTCGAGCCAGTTGTGCACGGCGGGATCGCATTTGGACACCACGCCCCGAAACCACCCGTCGGAGTCGACCCGCGCCTGCACGTCGTTGAGGCTCGACTGCCGGTTGACCCAGTCCACGGTCGCGAACCGGTCATCGGCCACGAGGATCTGCCAGTAGTAGCAGTTCTCCGGCACGGGAAACTCGACGATCAGCGCCTCGTCGTCGGCGATCTGGTGGATGCCGTCGTAGTAGGCCTGCTTGGTGGCGAGCCCGCCGCCTTGCTGAATCCACTGGGACCGGAGCAGGACATTGATTCCGTGGTGTTCCCGGTAGTACCGGACCAGCTCCATGTCGAAGTCGATCATGCCCTTGATCCAGTCGCCCAGCTGCGAGAACCGCCGCGCGATCTCCGCCGCAGACATGTCCGCCCCGCCGTCGTCGAGCCGGTTGATCGCGACCTGGGCGTCCAGCTCGGTGTTCCAGTCACAGGCACACTTGCGCATCAGGAGCTTGCCGACGTCCGGGTTCAGCGGCCACCAGTCGCCGGAGTACCCCTCGGGACGTTCGACGGACAGCACGACCCGGAAGGAACCGTCCTCGGCGATCGTGAGGTCGTCCAGGTCGTGTGTGATGGCCTGGAACTTCATCTGGCCTTCGACGCCCTTGAGGCTCCTCATCATTCCCGGTGCCTGCTGCGTGAGCTCGACGAAACGCACCGTGCCCCGGCGGCCGGTGAGCTCGTACACGCCGGCGCCGTCCACCTCGGCGGTCAGGTACACGTAGTCCGGATTGGGCCCGCCCTGGTTGCAGGCGTAGTTCCACAGCGGCATGAACACCGGGCGCCGGGCGTCGGTGTAGACGTGGCACAGGTAGCCGCACGCGAGGATGGACAGCGCCAGCTTGTTCATGTCCTGCACTTCGGCCTCGGTGGCCCCGTCGGGCCGCCAGGTGGCCAGAAGATGATCGGCGACCCCCTTCAGCTCGTCCATCTGCGCGTCCCAGGTGGGTAGTGCGGTCATGCTGGGCATCCCTCTCAGTCCCTATTAGCGTTCCACCGTCACGTCGAAATGACGGATGTAGAAGTCGTAGTCGGATCGGATCTGCTCGACGGTGAGGCCGAACTGCTCGGCGGTGTACCGATGCGTGCCCCTGGCTCCCATGGAGTTGGCCTCCTGCCATGCAAAGATCGTCTGGGCCACATCGGTTCTCAGGTCCAGGCCGAGCCAGTCGTAGACACGGCGGACCGTCCCTTTCGGGTCGGCGACCAGTTCGCGGTGCTGGACGTCGAGGAAGCGGTCCTCGCCGACGCGCGCCCGTTCCTCGATGGCGCGCTCCATGCCCTCACGCAAGTGCTCGCTGACCTCGCGGCCGAGCGCCCGCAGATCTCGTTGTCCCGCGGCGCGCGGGAAGATCGTGGACACCAGGCTGGCGTAGGAGGGCACCACCTTGGCCGGGTCGCGGTGTGTCATCACGAAGCGGACGTCGGGATAGGCGTCGGCGAGCGCGGCCAGGTGGAACTTGTGGTGCGGCGCTTTGAACAGCCACAGCTCCGGTGGGCATTTCGAGCCGAGCAGCTTGACCACGCGGCGATGGTATGCGTAGGTCTGGGTGAGATCAGCCCTGCGCCACCACTTTCGGTAGCCGGCGACGGGCAGCGTCATCTGCTGGCCGTGGAAGGCCATCCCGAGGATCTCGGTGTCCTCCATCGTGGCGTCGATCTCGAAGATGTGCAGGGCCGCGTGCGCCGCCGGGCGCTCCTCGTGCGCGCGGACGAACGCCCGCCGTCGCGGATCGTCGGCCTCGCCACCGGCGAGTGGTGGCGGCACGGGCCGGTATTGCTCCCAGCCACGCAGGCAACGGAATTGCGGGTCGAGGGAAAGCATGTCGGCCAGCGCCGTCGTGCCGGTGCGGGGAAGGCCGTTGATATCGATAGGGCCGGCGATGGCGACGTCCTCGACCTCGGGATGCTCCGCGTAGTAGGCCTCGACCTCGAGTCGGTTGACCAGGCGGCGCCGCAGATCCCCGGCAACGGCGGCGTCGGTGCCGGGGTCCAGGTCGCCGTCGCATTCGAGGCTCGTCAGCAGCACACCCAACCCCTCCCGGAAGTCACCGGGGCCGAAGTCGGTGTGACCGCAGGCCGCGACGGCCTCGTCCAGCAACTGGTCCGACGTGGGATAACGCGCGCGCATCACGCCTCGACGCGGTCTGGGTAGCGGCGGGCGGCCATTGCGCGAAACCCGTCTCGCCAATCCACAGTGCAGGGTCCGGTGATGGCGGTGCGCTTGGCGTGGTCCCCGACGGAGCCGACGGATGCGCCCGGGACGGGCCGCACGTCCACCCGCGCCTTGACGCCGAGCAGTTCGCCGAAATAGTCGGACCACTGTTGGACGCTGACGGGCGTATCGCCGGCGAAGTTCACGATCGTGGCGGGAACCGTCGCAGCGTCGAGCAGCGCCGGTATCTGCGCGTTGATGTCGTCGTAGTGAATCGGGCTGTACGGCAACGGGTCCCAACGTGCCGCCACGGGCCTGCCTTCCGCGATGGCCTGCAGGTGCCACATCGGGAGACCGCCACGGTCGCCGTAGGCGCTTCCCATGCGCGCGATCGTGACCGGGACGTCGAATTCGCGCGCACAGTACCGGGCGACGGCCTCCTCGGCGATCTTGACGATGGAATACGGCTGCGGGCTGGGCAATCCGGCGTCACCGATCGGGTCATCCTCCCGGAACGGATGCCATGGATCGGGGTGCGGTCTGTACACGGTGACCGTCGACATCACCAACGCCGCCTTGACGTCGCGGCAGTGCGACAGCAGCAGACCGGTGCCCTCCGCGTTGACCTGCAGCCCGCGCTCGTAATCCTCGCCGAAGTCGGCGGCGATGTGCAGGAGGTATGTGAAATCTCTTGGTATTTCGCCGAAGTTGCCCTCGGCCAGGTCTACGGCGCGCGTGGTGACGCCCAGGGCCTCGACCTCCGCGCGCGACGCGGCGTCGGTGAAGCGTGCGATGCCCCACACCTCGTTGTCGCGCGCCAGCGTTTCCGCGATGCCGTAGGCGATGCGGCCGGCCGGCCCGGTGATGAGGACCTTCTCGCCGCTCAGCACCGGCGCGTCCGGTGGGTCGCGGGCGCGTGCACGGGCGTGCCATGATCGTGCGCATGGACCCCCATACGGCAGCACTCTCGGCCCACCCGTTGTTCGAACAGCCATGGCCTGAGGGCGATTTCCGGTTCTTCCAGCTCGGTCACGTGGTCGACGACGTGCTCGTCGCGGCCGCCGGCTGGGCGCGAACGTTCGGCATCGGACCGTTCCACGTGCTGCCCGTGATCGAGCAGCGGGCCGACTACGGCGGCGAAATCCGCACCGCCAAGATCCAGGTCGCCGTCGCCCAGGCCGGGCCCGTGCAGATCGAGCTGATCCAGCAACACTGCGACACGCCGAGCATCTTCACCGAATGGAGCCGCGGCGGCCTGTCCGCATTCCATCAGATCGCCACGCTGACAAGCGATTACGACGCCAAGACCGCGCACTTCAAGGCGCTCGGCTATGCGATCGCCGCGGAGAGCCTGGGCGGCGGGTTCCGAGTCGCTTATGTCGACACGGCGGCCGACTTCGGGTTCTACACCGAAGTCGTCGAAGCCCCACCCAGCTTTCTGCACCACGTCCGCAGCATCTCCGACACGTGCGCCAACTGGGACGGCAGCGACCCCGTGCGGATCATCACGCGCGACGGCTACCGGGTGCCCGAAGCTTCCCCCGGGCAGTGATACGGACGCCATCACGGACCGACTCTAAAGTCTTAGAGACATGCGGGGCAAGCGTCTGGCAAGATCCTGCTGTGATGGCCGCCGACGAGCAAGCCCCGGTGAACGACCTGACCGGTCCATTGCGGGATACCGCATTGGAGAAAGCGGTCCTCGAATCGCTCGATACCCTTGAGCGCGCTTTGCGGCTTGAGCCATTAAGCAACAACCGGTTTCGTGCATCCAATGAGCGCGATCGCTTCGGCCGGATCTTCGGCGGCCAGCTGCTCGCCCAGGCCATCTACGCGGCGTCGGAAACCGTCGACAGCCACCCGCCGCACTCCCTGCACGCCTACTTCGTTCAGACGGGCGCGCCGGACACGCCGTTGGACATCGTCGTCACGGCCGTGCGTGACGGTCGGTCGATGGCGACGCGGCAGGTCACGGTGACACAGGGCGACCGCACGCTGCTCACGGCGTTGGCGTCCTTCCACACCAACCCGACGGAACCAGAGCTTCACCGGCCCCGCATCGACGCACCGCCGCCCGAGGACGTGCCGCTACTCCAACACTGGGTGCACCGGTCCGCCGGGGAGCTGAGGACGAGGGCGCAGACCTGGATCGACGCTCCGCCCGCCGTGGAGATGCGGATCGCGGAACCGACGAACTTCCTGGGCGGCCAGCAGACGCCCGGGCCGCGTTCGCACTGGATGCGGCTGCCCCGTCCGATCGGCGAGAACCCGGCGCTGCACAACGCGATGCTCGCGTATGCGAGCGATTACCTGTTGCTGGACATGGCATTACGGAACCACCCGGAACCGGCCGACTACGCGTCGATCGCGGCCGTCAGCCTCGACCACGCGATCTGGCTGCACCGCCCCGTCCGCTTCGACGAATGGCACCTCTACACCCAGGAGGCCGCAGCCATTGGCGGTCATCGCGCGTTGGTGCGCGGCACCATTCGCGACGCGGCGGGCCACGCCGTCGCCAGCACGGCACAGGAAGTGCTGATCCGCCCGGCGAGCGAATAGGGGCGCCCATCACCAGTCGACGAACACCCGATGGCCAACGGCGGCGTCGCGAACTCTGTGACGCCGCCATCGAGCTGCTGGCCGATCGGGGCGCGAAGGGGCTCAGCCAT
Source organism: Mycobacterium sp. NGS68 (assembly GCF_059812195.1). Taxonomy (NCBI): domain Bacteria; kingdom Bacillati; phylum Actinomycetota; class Actinomycetes; order Mycobacteriales; family Mycobacteriaceae; genus Mycobacterium; species Mycobacterium sp. NGS68. The sequence goes on from NZ_JCALCE010000026.1 coordinate 54,002, forward strand.
CCCCAGGTGGACCGACAGGCACGCGTTCCCGACGGCAGCACCTCCTATTACTTCCGGACGCGCAAGGCGCTCGTGCACGCAGTCGCCGAGCGCGTGGCCGAACTCGACCTCGCGGATCTGCGCTCGGTGACCGAGGTCGACGCGGACACGGCGTCGCAAGAGACCGCCGCTTCGAAACTGGCTGCGGTCGTGATGAAGTCACTCACCGGCGACGGGCTGACGCGCACCCGCGCAAGGATCGAGCTGCTCCTGCAGGCCAGCCGAGATCCGCTGCTGTCGAAGGTGTTTCACGCCAATTCGCAGACCTACCTTCGATTGCACCGCGACCTCGCTCAACAGACGCAGACGGCGAACGTCGACGATCAGGCGCTGCTCACGGTGACGTTCATCAGTGGGCTGATGCTCGGCGCCGCGGCCGGCAACCAACCGGTGATGGACCAGGATCGCCTGGCGGCGCTGCTCGCGCAGCTCGGAGTCGAGAACGTAGCGCACAAGTAGTCCACCGCTGATCGCGAGGCCGGATCAGGACTCGGGCAGCCCGGCAACCTGCTCGCTGTGCCGCTTCGCGTGGAGTTGCTCGATAATGCTGTCGATGTCGGCGTCGGGGATTCCGAAGCCCTTGCAGGCCGCGCGAATCTCGGCCTCGGTGAACATCTGCACGGGCGCCTTAGAGCCCCAGCCCCAGTTAGGACGTCCCTTGATCATCGAAACTCCACCAACAGCGCGACTCGTCGATTTGATCGAACACTAGCAGCCTAGGTTCGGTCGGCGGGAGGCCCATTTGCGCAAGCGACCCCAGAGGCAGTTTCCCGTCGGCCGGTGAGCTGGTGGACGACCAGTTGCAGACGCTGCGTGTGGTATCCGGGGCGCCAGCGTGGCCGCGACAGGTGATCAGGCGCCGCTAGCATGCGCACGACCTGGGCACCGATCCGGCACGCGTGCGGCGGCGAGAAACTATGTTGCGGAGCTGGCGGATCCACGAGTGACGATCGTCGGTGACGATTGACGGTCCGGTTGCCTAGCGCGTCGCTTCCCGTCGGCCGACGAAGCCGTCGACGAGCAACGCGACGCGCTCCGAGTCGTAGCCGGGCCGCAGGCGGCCAGCCCGGGTTAGGCTGACCAGTCCGTGCAGCGCGGCCCAGAAAGTCTCGGTGAGCGTGTCCGCGTCACGCTCACCGGCGACCTCACCGACCGCCTCACTCAGTCCGGCGAAGGCCGTCGTCAGCTCGGGCGGTGTGTCGTCGGCGGCGAAGCGCAAGGTGGTCGCGCGGGTGAACATCGCGTCGTAGACGGCCGGGTTGTCGCGGGCAAATTCGAGGTATGCGTGGGCGATCCGGGTCAGGGCGTCGCCGGCCGCCCCCGCGCCGGAGCAGGCTTCGCGAATCACCTCCACGAGATCACCGAACCCGTCGACGGCGACGGCCTCCGCGATTTGGTCCATTCCGCTGAAGTGCTTGTACAACACCGGCTGGCTGTATTCGATCTCGGTGGACAGCCGACGCGTGGTCACGGCGTCCCAGCCTTCGGACTCGGCCAGCCGACGGGCCGTCGTGACGATCAGCCGCCGGCGGTCGGCCCGCTCGCGCTCGCGTCGATCCTCGATGGCCACAACACACGGTATCACTGCTAGAAGTTCTAGCACTGCTATTGCCGCGCCACGGAGGCTGGGTTAGCATTGCTAGCGGTACGACGAGGGGGTGCGACGTGAGTTGGGAAATCGCCCGCGCCGCCGCGCTGATCGCGATCCTGGGGACCGCCGTGGTCTACGGCACCGACGTGTTTTGCGCGATCGTGCTGCGGCCCGCCTTGGCGCTGGTCGACGACGGCACCCTGGTCGCGGTGACGGGAAACGTGCACCGCTACGGGGACCGGCGCATGCAGGTACCCGGAGTGCTCGGGGTGCTCGCCACCGCGGCAAGCGTAGTGCTGGCCACGGTGGCCGCCCACTGGGCGCAGGCGATCGCGGCCGGCGCCGCACTGGTTCTGCTGCTGGCCTGGATTGCGCTCTACGCGCGGGTGAGTGCGCCCATCAATCGCCAGCTGACGGCGGCCGCCGACGCCGGTCAGCCGGCACCGAATGGGCGCGTGTTGCAAGCGAAGTGGGACCGAATCATCGGCGTTCGCGCGATGCTGCAAGGCCTGGCGCTGGCCGCCCTCTGCGTGGCCCTGATGACCTGAAGGAGTACTCGATATGACGACCATCGGCTACACGTTCGCCGGCCTCATCGGCGCGGGAATCGTCTTCATCGGCGCGCGGTTCCTGGTCGCGCCGCGCGTCGCGGCCGCGGGCTACGGCGTGCAACCGGATCTCGACCAACGGTCCGTCGGCGCGTACTTGAGCGTCAAGGGCGTCCGCGACATCGCTTCTGGGCTGGTCCTTTTCGTTCTCATGGCCGCCGGCGCCACGCACCTGCTCGGCTGGGTGATCTTGGCTGCCACGATCATTCCACTCGCCGACGCGGCCATCGTGCTCGCCAGCGGCGGTCCGAAGTCGATCGCCTGGGGAGTCCACGGCGTCACCGCCGCCGTCATGCTGGTGACATCTGCGCTGCTACTCGCCGCCCGGTAGCTCGGGGCCGTCGCGCGCCTCAGGTTCGCGAGCGTAACCGCACTGCGGCATCCGAGGCCGAAACCCGCAGCCCCGTATAGGCGAAGCGGCAGCACAACCGTCTGACCTGCACAAACTCTGTGGAGCTAAGGGGATTCGAACCCCTGACCTTCTCGATGCGAACGAGACGCGCTACCAACTGCGCCATAGCCCCTGACCGCTAGCAGGCTACCAGTTCGGGGAGACCACCCGCCGCGGCAGGCTACTGACCGACGGCGCGCGGCAGGTCACGCGGGTAACCGAAGTTGCGCATCGACACCGCGTCGTCGAGGTGCTCGAAGATGGGGTCCTCGTCGTCGATCTCGAGCACCACCGCGCCGGGGCGGCGTAGCCGCGACGGGACCACCTCGTACTCGCGGTCGTGGGTGTTCTCCACGCCCAGCCGCGCCCGTGCCATCCGCTGCGCCCGACGGCGGCGCACCTTCTCCTCGATGCGGGTCTGCCGGCGCAGGTAAGCCAGGTAGAGGACGGTGATCGTGGTGGCGGTGCCACACAGCCACCAGGCGGCCGACGACACTTCGAACGCCGCGATGGCGGAAGCGACCAGCACCACCGCCATGGCCACCAGCACGCGCTTGCGGAACGCGTACTTGCGCGCGCTCACCGCCGCGGCAGTCTTCGTGTCGAAGCGGCGCCGCCGGTTCACCGGCGCGACGGGGATCGACGAGTCCTCCTCGTACTCGTCGTCGTCCTCGGGCTCGAGACCCGACGAGTCCTCGACGTACTCGTACTCGTCGTCGGCCTGCTCGTCGGCGGCCTCTTCGGCCACCGGCTCGGGCACGGGAGCCTCCTCGGCCTCCGCGCGCGCCTCCGCCGACACGGCCCCGGCCGGCAGCGCGCCGGAATCCTCGACCACGTCGACGTCGAGGTAGTCGGGCTCGGTGTGCTCGACGACGGCTTGTCGCACCACGACGGCCCCGGAATCCTCGGACTCCGATTCCTCGTGTTCGTCCTGGTCAGCGTCGGCGTAGCTGCCGTCGACCGGCTCGTCTTCCCAGTCGTCCTCGGCCTTCCAGTCCGGGTCGCTGCGATGGCCGGCCGCGGGGCCGCGACGGTTGAGCAGGCGGGCCCCGGCGCCGCCGTTGAGCACTCTGGTCGCCAGGGCCACGTCGCTGGTCCGCCGCACCGCGTCGCGTTTGCTAATCAGCATCGGCACCAACACAAACAGCCAGAGCACCACCAGGGAAATCCACAATAAAGACTGCGGGATGCTCGGCATGATGACCAGCTCCTTTCGTGCGATCCCGCGGCGAGGCCCATGGGTAGCCTGTGCGGCCGGCGGTAAACGCCCAGGACAATTACACACCTGTAATTTCGCCATTACAAGCACCGTGCGTCACTCGTGTCACGCCCGCCACAGGACCGAATCCCGGGCTTTATCGGGCCGTGACTGCCCGCTGACCTGCAGTGATGTAGCTCACGGCCAACTCGCGTGGCCGCCGCGGACCAACGCGGACGTCACCGATCCGTAAACCTCTTCGGCGGTAAGTGCGACTAATAGATGGTCCCGCCACGCCCGGTCGACCTCCAGATAGCGGCGCAGCAGGCCCTCCTCGCGAAATCCGACCTTTGCCAGCACCCGCCGGCTCGCCGCATTCTCCGGCCGCACGGTGGCCTCGACCCGATGGAGCATCACCGGTCCGAAGCAGTGGTCCAGGCCCAGCGCCAGCGCCCCGGTGGCCACGCCGCCCCCGGTCGCCGCCTTGGCCACCCAGTAGCCGATCCACGCCGACCGCAACGCCCCATGCGTCACGTTGCCGATCGTCAGCTGCCCGCAGAACTGCCCGTCGAGCTCGATCACATACGGCAGCATGCGGCCCCTATTGGCCTCCGACCGCAGGCTCGAACACACCGCGGGCCATGCGGCCACCATGTGCCGCACGGTCCAATCGCCGTCGGTGCTGGGCTCCCAGGGCTCCAGGTGCGCCCGGTCGGACAACCGCGTCCGGCTCCATTTCGCGCCGTCACGCATCCGCACGGGGCGCAGCCGGATCACGCCCGCCGCGACCCGCAACGGCCCCAGCGCCACCGGCCACCCCGGATGCCGGCCGGTGCTGCGAAACAGGTTCACCCTCGGTCCGGTTCAGCCACGCTGCGCCAGAAATGCGACGTCGACGATCTCGCCGGTGCGGATCTGGTCGGCGCCGGTCGGGACCACCACCAGGCAGTTCGCCTCGGCCAACGTGGCCAGCAGGTGCGACGACACCCCGGGCGCCCCGCCGAGCGCTTGCACCAGGTATTCGCCGGTGTCCTGATCCCGCATCAACTGACCGCGCAGGTAGCCCTTGCGGCCGGCCACCGACGTGATCGGCGACAGCGTGCGGGCCTGGACGATCCGGCGCATCGGCTGGCGCTTGCCCAGCGACAGCCGGATCAGCGGCCGCACCATCACCTCGAACACCACCAGCGCGCTCACCGGATTGGCCGGCAGCAGAAAGGTGGGCACGCCGTCACGTCCCAGCTGCCCGAAGCCCTGCACCGACCCGGGATGCATGGCGACGCGGGCCACCTCCATCTCGCCCAGCTCGGAGAGCACCGCGCGCACCGCCTCGGCGGCGGCACCCCCGACCGCGCCGGCGATCACCACGACCTCGGCGCGGTTGAGCTGTCCCTCGACGACCTCGCCGAGCTCCTTGGGGTCGTTGCTGACGATGCCGACGCGGTTCACCTCCGCGCCGGCGTCGCGACCGGCGGCGGCCAACGCGTAGGAGTTGACGTCATACACCTGCCCGTTGCCCGGGGTGCGCGCGATGTCGACCAGCTCACCCCCGACGGCCATCACCGACAGCCGCGGCCGCGGGTGCACCAACACCCGCTCGCGGCCGACCGCCGCCAGCAGCCCCACCTGCGCCGCGCCGATGATCGTGCCGGCGCGCACGGCGACGTCGCCGGGCTGCACGTCGTCCCCGGTGCGCCGCACATAGGCGCCCGACGGCGCGCCGCGCAGGATCCGCACGCGTGACATGCCGCCGTCGGTCCAGCGCAGCGGCAGGACGGCGTCGGCCAGCGTGGGCAGCGGCGCCCCGGTCTGTACCCGCGCGGCCTGCCGCGGCTGCAGCCGGCTGGGGGTACGCGAACCGGCCTCGATGGTGCCCATCACCGGCAGCGTCAGCCCGGACCCGCCGGTGTCCTCGTCGGCGTCGCCCATCCCTTCGAGGCCGGAGATCGCGGTCACGCCGGACTCGCCCACACCGAGCACGTCGACGCTGCGCACCGCGTAGCCGTCGATCGCGGCCTGGTCGAAGCCGGGCAGCGGTCTTTCGGTCACCACTTCCTCGGCGCACATCAATCCCTGCGCCTCGGCGATCGCCACGCGTATGGGCCGCGGGGCTACCGCCGCCGCCGATATCCGGGCCTGCTGCTCCTCCACAGAACGCACAGCGCGCCTTTCCGTCGAGCCATGTGGCGCGAACGGGCCGGTCTGCGCGCCGGCTACTGCTCGGTCAGGCCCAATCGCGCCACCAACCACCGCCGCAGATCCGGGCCGTAGTCGTCACGATCCAATGCAAAGTCAACCGCAGCCTTGAGGTAGCCGCCGGGATTTCCCAAGTCGTGTCGAGATCCGCGATGCACGACGACATGTACCGGGTGGCCCTCGGTGATCAGCAGCGCGATGGCGTCGGTCAGCTGAATCTCGCCACCGGCACCCCGATCGACGCGCCGTAACGCCTCGAAGATGGCGCGGTCCAGCACGTAGCGGCCGGCCGCCGCATACATCGACGGGGCGTCCTCGGCCTTGGGCTTTTCGACCATGCCGTTGACGCGCAGCACGTCGGGATTGTCACCGTCGGGCACCGGTTCGACGTCGAAGACGCCGTAGGCGCTGATCTCCTCGGGCGCCACCTCGATGGCGCACAACACCGTGCCCCCGTGCTCGGCGCGCACCTGCGACATGGTTTCCAACACGCCCGTCGGCAGCACCAGGTCGTCGGGCAGCAGCACCATCACGGCGTCCTCGTCGGCGGCCAGCGTGGGCTCCACGCACCCGATGGCGTGCCCGAGTCCCAGGGGCTCGGCCTGCACCACGGACTCGACCTTGATCAGCTCCGGGGCGCGACGCACCTTGGCCAGCATGGCTTTCTTGCCGCGGGCCTCGAGCGTGCCCTCGAGCACCAGGTCCTCGACGAAGTGCGCGACGACGCCGTCCTTGCCCTCGGAGGTGATGATCACCAGCCGTTCGGCGCCGGCCTCGGCCGCCTCGGCGGCCACCAGCTCGATGCCCGGCGTGTCGACGACCGGCAACAGCTCCTTGGGCACGGTTTTGGTCGCGGGGAGAAAGCGCGTGCCCAGGCCCGCTGCCGGGACGATCGCCGTGTATGGGACCGGGACTCGCGCGTGTGGGGGTAATGACATCGCCTCAAACCATAACCGTTTCGAGCTTGACTAATCGCGATGGCGGCAGAACAGGCCGGGCTGTCATCGTTATGGGCATGGCGACCGGCGGAAAGGCGGCATTGCGAAACCGGCTTCTGGCGGCCCGCCGGCGGGTGAGCGACGACGTTCGCGCCGCCGAGGCCCGAATGCTGAGCGCACACCTTGAGCAGGTGGTCGCCGGCGGGAGCACGGTCTGCGCATATGTGCCGGTGGGCGCCGAACCGGGCTCGATCGACATGCTGGATGCGTTGCTGCGCCGGGCCGCACGCGTGCTGCTGCCGGTCGCGCGCACCACCGGGGACGACGAGCCGCTGCCGCTGCGGTGGGGCGAGTACCGGTCTGACGGACTCGCGCAGGGCCGATGGGGCCTGCTCGAGCCGCTGGAGCCGTGGCTGCCGGAGTCCGCGCTGGGCGAGGCCAGCCTGGTCCTGGTGCCCGCGCTGGCGGTCGACCGGCGCGGCGTGCGGCTGGGCCGGGGGCGGGGGTTCTACGACCGGTCGCTGGCGCTGCGGGATCCGCGGGCGCGGCTGATGGCGGTGGTGCGCGACGAGGAGTTGCTCGACGAGCTGCCCGCCGAAGCGCACGATGTCCCGATGACGCACGCGCTCACGCCGGGTGGCGGTGCCGTCAGGCTGGGCTGATCCGCGACACTTAACCTGCTGCGAAGACACGCCGACGACGTTCGCCGTGAGTTAAGTTTCGGTGCGGGACCGATCGGGAATGAGACGGATCACGTGGCGGTTCTAGCACTTGAGACGGTAGAGTGCTAACCAGGCTGTCTCTCTTCAGTCCAAACCCGGAGGTTTTCAGTGCCGACATACAGCTACGCGTGCACCGAATGCGGAGACCGCTTCGACATCGTGCAGGCGTTCACCGACGACTCGCTGACCACGTGCGAGAAGTGCTCGGGTCGGCTGCGCAAGCTATTCAACGCCGTCGGCGTCGTGTTCAAGGGCAGCGGCTTCTACCGCACCGACAGCCGCGAGTCGGGCAAAAAGTCCAACGGCTCGACCAACGGCTCCTCGGCCAGCGAATCCGCGTCGAGTTCGGAGAAGAGTTCGGACAAATCCACGTCCAGCGAGAAGTCCGGATCCAGCGACAAGTCGACCAGCACTCCCGCCCCGTCCACCGCGGGCGCCGCGAAGTAGCCGGGTTATCCACAGCGCACTTCCTTCGGCGACACGCCCGTCGCCGCGATCGGCTTAATCTTGCGGCGTGGCGTCGCTGAACCCGACCCTGTTCAGCAGGATTTCGACGGCGCTGCGCCCCGATTGGACCCGCACCGTCATGGCCCGGCGCGTCGCCGCCGGCGGACTCGTCGTGCTGGCCGGCATCGCGACGTTGCGCTCGAACCCGGACGGCGACCGGGTCGACGTCGTGGTGGCCAGCCGCGACCTGCGGCCCGGAACGACATTGTCAGCCGACGACCTCCGTGTCGAAACGCGTTCGGCCACAACGCTTCCCGACGGCGCCCAGGCCGACCTCGGGGCGGTGCTGGGCGCCACCCTGGCCGGCCCGGTGCGGCGCGGCGAAGTGCTCACCGATGTCCGGGTGCTGGGGAGTCGCCTGGCCGAGTCGACGGCCGGGCCCGGGGCCCGCATCGTGCCGCTGCACCTGGCCGACGGCGCCCTTATCGACCTGGTCCGCGTCGGCGATGTCGTCGACGTGCTGGTAGCGCCGGCCGCCGACACACCGTCGGGCGCGCCCGCGGCGTCCCGGGTGCTGGCGACCGACGCCGTCGTCGTTCTGGTCTCCGCCAAAGAGAAAATCGGGGCCGCCGAGGGTGACCGCGTAGTGTTGGTTGCGCTACCGGCCCGGGTGGCGAACACGGTGGCAGGTTCGGCGTTGGGTCAAGCGGTAACTCTTACCCTGCACTGAGTACCTGGCCGCACTTCGGCGCGCGGGCTGCAGCAAACCTCTGTCCAGTCTAGAAAGGTCCGCCCATGTTCAAAGGGTTCAAGGAGTTTCTCTCGCAGGGCAATATCGTCGACCTGGCCGTCGCGGTGGTCATCGGTACGGCGTTCACCGCATTGGTCAAGAGTTTCACCGACGCGATCATCGAACCGCTGATTGCGCGGATCGGCGTCAAGCCGGACGCCAAGTACGGCGTGCTGAGCATCGACATCGGCGGGCCGAAGCCCATCGACTTGAACATCCTGGTGTCGGCCGGGATCTACTTCATCCTGGTCGCCGCGGTGGTGTACTTCTTCGTCGTCCTGCCGTACAACACGCTTCGCAAGAAGGGTGAGGTCGAGCAGGCGGACGACGCCCAGATCGTCCTGCTCACCGAGATCCGCGACCTGCTCTCGCAGAACACCGGCGGCGCGTCGTCGGGCCGGCACGGCGGGCAAGGTTCTTTCGAGCGGGCGCCCGTGCCGGAGGTCGGCCCCCGAGCGGAGGCCGAACGGCAGGTCAGGGGCGAGTAACTCAGATCTCGAGGCTGGACAGCTGGCCGATGATCTGCGCGGCCAGCGGGTTCAGCGTCGCCATCCCGTCGCGCACGGCGTAGCGGGACCCGGCGAGGTTGACCACCAGCGTGCTTCCGGAGACACCCGCCAGACCGCGTGACAACCCGGCGTCGATGATGCCCGCGGACAGTCCCGAGGCCCGGATGGCTTCGGCAATGCCGAGGATCTCCCGGTCCAGGATGTCGCGGGTGGCCTCCGGTGCGACGTCGCGCGGCGTGACTCCGGTCCCGCCGACCGACACCACCAGGTCCACGCCGCCGATGACCGCGGTGTTCAGCGCATTGCGGATCTCGACCTCGTCGGCGGCGACCGCCACCACACCGTCGACGACGAAGCCCGCCTCGGTCAGCAGTTCTGTCACCAGCGGACCGCTGTGGTCCTCGTCCCCGTGCGCGGTGCGATCGTCGACAACGACGACAAGTGCCCGGCCGACAACCAACTCCGCACCCTTTTCCATGGGTGCAACCGTATATCCGAGCTCTGACAGGGGTGCGTCGGCTCTCATCACTGTTCCGCCTTGCCCAGGGTGACCTGCACGGTTCGGTTGCCGCCGCCAGGATCCTGATAGGTCAGCGACACCTTGTCGCCGGGCGCCCGGGAGCGCACGGCCGCGACCAACGCGTCGGCACTGTTGATGGTTCGTTCGTCGACCCGGGTGACCACCACGCCCTTGGGCACGCCGGCGCTCGCGGCCGCACCGCCCTGGACGACCTCCATCACCTTGGCGCCCGGCACACCCTTATCGGTGATCACCTGCACACCCAGCGACGCGTGCGACGCCTTGCCGGTGCTGATCAGCTCGTCGGCGATGCGCTTGGCCTGATCGACCGGAATCGCGAAGCCCAGTCCGATCGAGCCGCTCTGCGCGTCGGGCGAGTCACCGCCCATCGTGGCGATGGCCGAGTTGACCCCGACCAGCTGGCCGGACATGTTGACCAATGCCCCGCCGGAGTTGCCGGGGTTGATGGCGGCGTCGGTCTGAATCGCGTTCAGCACCGTGTTCTGGTTGCCCGACTCGCCCGTCGTCGACACCGGCCGGTTCAGCGCGCTGACGATTCCGGTGGTGACGGTGCCCGCCAGGCCCAACGGTGACCCGATCGCGACGACCGGCTGGCCGACCCGCAGGTCCGCCGACGAACCGATGCCGATCGGGGTGAGCCCCGACACGCCCGACACCCGGACCACGGCGATGTCGCTGGTCGGGTCGGCGCCGACGACGGTGAACGGCGCGGTGCGGCCGTCATGGAAGGTCACCGTGGTCTTCGGCGCGGCGCCACCGCCCGGCACGGGGCCGGGGCTGGGGCCGGGCGGCGCCTTGGAGTTGGCCGCCGCGATGACGTGGTTGTTGGTCATGATCAGGCCGTCGGCCGACAGGATGATGCCGGAGCCTTCCTCGGACTGCCGCCCCAGATCGGTTTCCAGCATGACCACGCTGGGGACTACCTTCGCGGCGACCTGCTCGACGCTGCCGGGCGGCATGTTGGCCGCCGGAACGCTGGGGGCCGCACCCGAGGCGCCCCCGCCGTGTGCGGTGCTCGACGAGTGCTGCCCGACCTCCACGACCGTGGCCGCCGCGCCGCCGATGCCGGCGGAAACCACCGCGATCGCCAGTGCACCGGCCAACAGGCCTGCGCGAGAACGCTTTTGCCGGACGACCACGGGCGGTGGCGGCGGCATGTGCGGATACATGCCGGGTATCGGGCCCTGCCCGGTGACGCCCATCGGCGGTATCGGACCCGCGCCGGTGCTGGTGAGCCCCGGTATCGGGGCGGCGCCGGTACCGGTGATCCCCGGTATCGGGCCCTGCCCGGTGCCGCCGATCCCTGGAATCGGGCCCGCGCCAGTGCCGCCCAAGCCCTGCCGGTACTGCTGCGTCGGCTGCTGCTGATAGCGCCAGTCGAACTGCTGGTTGTACGTCTCCTGCGTCCCCTGCGCGTAGGCGGGGGGCATGGGCCCATCAGGGGCGGTACGGTAACCCGGCTGCTGCGGCGGTGGCGAATACCTCGGGTGATTCGTCATGTCGCTAAGTCGCTCTTCCTCTTTTGTTGCTTAGATCTGAATCGGCGTCGTCGGCTTTGACTGCCAACACTAACTGCACACCTACCTTGCGCGCGCGGACTGAGAGTCCACTGAGACAACGTTCGCCGTATCCCCAGAGTTCGCCGTAATCCCGGTCACTTTTCCGGTCGGGCCGGTCAGCGTCTCGGTACCGCGCTCGCGAACCCGCAATGGGGCCGTCGTCTCCGCCGCCACCTCCGAGGCCTCCGAGACCCCAGCAGGCATCGGACGTCCGGGTAAGAGCACGTAAACGGACGTTCCCGGGGGTTGGTTCCCCGGCACGGTCTCTTCGACGCGAAGCAATCCACCGTGGTTGAGTACCACCTGTTTGACGATCGCAAGCCCCAGACCTGAACCGGGCAACGCCCGCGCCTGCGTCGAGCGGTAGAACCGTTCGAACACCAGCCGCCGTTCGTGGGGCGGAATCCCCGGGCCGTGGTCGGAAACCACCAGCTCGGCGTGCGACGGGTCGAGCTGGCGCAGGGTGATACCGACGCGGCCGCCCGGCGGGCTCCATTTCGCGGCGTTGTCCATCAGGTTCAGCACCGCGCGCGACAACCCGGCGGGGTCGCCGTATACCTGCCACGGGATCACTTCCGCGTCGAAGTGGATGTCGTTGCGCCGCCGCCGGACTCGCTCCAGGCTGCGATCGATGACCTCGGACATGTCGACCGGTTCGTGCACCACCTGACCGGCGTCGTCGCGGGTGAGGTCAACCAGGTCCCCAACCAGCGTGGACAGCTCCTCGATCTGGGCCAGCACGTCGGCGCGCAGGTCGACCATCTCTTGCTCCGGCAGCCGCGGCGCGCCGGGCTCCATCGCGGCCATCAACAGCTCGATGTTGGTGCGCAGCGACGTGAGCGGGGTGCGCAACTCGTGCCCCGCGTCGGCGACCAGCCGCGCCTGGCGTTCTCGGGACTCGGCCAGCGCCCGCAGCATGAGGTTGAAGGCCTCGGTAAGCCGGGCGAGTTCGTCGCTGCCGAACACCGGGATGGGCCGCAGGTCGTCGGTGCGGGCCACCCGCTCGGCGGCTTCGGTGAGGCGGCCGACCGGCCGCAGTCCGGCCCGGGTGACCATCCCGCCGGCCACCGCGGCGACCGCGACACCGATGCCCCCGACCATCAACAGCACCCAGCGCAGCTTGGTCATCACGGCTTCGGTCGGCTTCAGGCTCTTGGAGATCAGAAGCGAGCTGCCGTTGGGCAGATGGATGGCGAGTATCCGCTGGTCGGCGGCGGTACGACGGGACATGAACAGCTCACCGCGGATGACCGCCTTCTCGGCGGACCCCACGGGAAGCGTCTGGCCCGGCTGGTTCGCGGTGTAGATCGACTCGCCCGGGTTCACCAGCATGGCGTTGACGTCGGAATAGGCGGTGCCCTCGATGGCCTTGCCGGGATCGGCCGCCAGCGACCCGCTGGCGATCAGCAGCTGTGCCCGGCTCTGCAACTGGTTGTCGATGTCGCTGTAGAGCGCGGCGGAGATCACCGCGTAGACGGCGAACGCCATCAGGATGACGACCATGGCCACCATCGACATGGCCAACAACATCACCCGCCACCGCAGGGACAACGAGCTGGTTGTCCGCAGTGGGGCGTGCCTATTCCGGACAGGCCGCTGGACGCGAACCATCAGGGCGGCGTCTCCCGCAGCACATAGCCCACCCCGCGCACGGTGTGAATCAGCCGCGGCTCACCGTCGGCCTCGGTCTTGCGGCGCAAGTAGCCGACGTAAACCTCCAACGCATTGCCCGAGGTGGGGAAGTCGAAGCCCCACACCTCCTCGAGGATGCGGCTGCGGGTCAGCACTCGGCGCGGGTTGGCGATCAGCATCTCCAGCAGGGCAAATTCGGTGCGGGTAAGGCTGATGCGGCGCTGACCGCGGGTGACTTCGCGGGTCACCGGGTCCAGGCTCAGGTCGGAGAACGTCATCGCCACCGACTCCGCGTCGTCCTCCGGCTTGGTGCGGCGAAGCAGCGCCCGCATGCGCGCCAGCAGCTCCTCCAGGGCGAACGGCTTGGGCAGGTAGTCGTCGGCGCCGGCGTCCAGGCCGGCTACCCGCTCGGAGACCGAATCGCGCGCGGTCAGCACGAGAATGGGCAGGTCGTCACCGGTGCTGCGGAGCTGACGGCACACCTCGAGACCGTCCAGTCGCGGCATCATGACATCCAGGACGAGCGCGTCCGGCCGATCGCTGGCAATCAACTCGAGGGCCTCGACCCCGTCATGGGCGAGGTCGACCGAGTATCCGTTGAAGGACAGTGACCTGCGCAGCGACTCCCGCACCGCGCGATCGTCGTCAACGACAAGAATTCGCACGGACCCTAGTCTCGTACGACCGCCTGAGACAGGCCTGAGAGGCGCGCCGGACTAGCGCTTGTCGGGGTCGACGAGCCCCAGCCGGGCCGCCTTGAGCAGCCTGCGGGGCACTCTGTGCTTCTGACCTGCCACCGTCACACCGACCAGCTCGGTCCGGGTGGCCTTCCACTGCGCGCGACGGCTACGGGTGTTCGCGCGCGACATCCTGCGCTTGGGCGTCGCCATGGTCTGGCCTCACTCCTCGTTGGGGGTTTCGGGTCGGGTCTGTCGCGGCTCAACTAGGCGATGCAGCCCGTACAGGCACTCAAGGATAGTCGCTGACCTGTCGGCGGCCAAAACGGGCAACCGCCTGCGCCAGGCCGTCGGCGAAACTTCAGCCACCGCGACCCACGCGTTTCGTGTGCGTGGCTTAAGTGTCGCCACCGCCCCGTCACGGGCAGCCTCCGGTTGACGCGGCACCGGCGGTACCCGCTAACCTACCGAGTGGTTGGTTGATTGCCGCCGGTTGTCCCAACGGAGGGAGGGCGCGTGGCCCCGTCGTCTGGTGCCGTGCGAATCGGGAACTGCTCGGGTTTCTACGGCGACCGCCTGTCCGCCATGCGCGAGATGCTCACCGGCGGTGAACTGGACTTCGTCACCGGTGACTACCTGGCCGAGCTGACGATGCTGATCCTCGGCCGCGACAAGATGAAAAGCCCCGAGCGCGGGTATGCCAAGACCTTCCTCACGCAGCTCGAAGAATGCCTGGGCCTGGCCGTGGACCGCGGGGTGCGCATCGTCGCCAACGCCGGCGGTCTGAACCCCGCCGGGCTGGCCGACGCCGTGCGGGATCTGGCGCAGCGGCTCGGCATCGCCGCGCAGATCGCCCACGTCGAGGGCGACGACCTGCTGCCCCGCGCCGCCGAACTGGGGTTGGGCACGCCGCTGACCGCCAACGCCTACCTGGGCGGATGGGGCATCGCGGACTGCCTGGGCGCCGGGGCCGACGTGGTGGTGACCGGCCGGGTCACCGACGCGTCGGTGATCGTCGGGTCCGCCGCCGCGCACTTCGGCTGGCCACGCACCGCTTACGACCAGTTGGCCGGCGCCGTCGTCGCGGGGCACATCATCGAATGCGGAACCCAGGCCACCGGTGGCAACTTCTCCTTCTTCACCGAAATCGCGGACCTGGCCTATCCCGGTTTTCCGTTGGCCGAGGTGCACGCCGACGGCTCGTCGGTGATCACCAAGCACCAGGGCACCGGCGGCCTGGTCAGCGTCGACACCGTCACCGCCCAGCTGCTCTACGAGATCACCGGCGCCCGGTACGCCAACCCGGACGTCACGGCGCGGATGGACACCATCCAGTTGTCCGACGACGGACCCGACCGCGTCCGCGTCAGCGGTGTGCGCGGCGAGCCGCCGCCGCCCACCCTCAAGGTGTCGCTGAACAGCATCGGCGGCTTCCGTAACGCCATGACCTTCGTGCTGACCGGCCTGGACATCGAGGCCAAGGCGGACCTGGTGCGACGCCAGCTCGAGGCCACGCTGACGGTCAAGCCCGCCGAGTTGGAATGGACGCTGGCCCGCACCGACCACCCCGATGCCGACACCGAGGAAGCCGCCAGCGCGTTGCTGAGCTGCGTGGTCCGCGACCCGGACCCCGCCAATGTGGGCCGCAAATTCTCCGCGGCCGCAGTCGAATTGGCGCTCGCGAGCTATCCGGGCTTCACCGC
The DNA here is from genome assembly GCF_059812195.1 of Mycobacterium sp. NGS68. Classification (NCBI taxonomy): domain Bacteria; kingdom Bacillati; phylum Actinomycetota; class Actinomycetes; order Mycobacteriales; family Mycobacteriaceae; genus Mycobacterium; species Mycobacterium sp. NGS68. The sequence continues at coordinate 69,543 of NZ_JCALCE010000026.1, forward strand.
CACCACCCCACCCGGCGACGGCCAGGTGTACGGCGTGTTCACCCCCGGCTACGTCGCCGCCGCCGACGTTCCGCACGTCGCCGTGCACGCCGACGGCACCCGCACCGACATCCCCTGCGCCAGCGAGACATTGGTGCTGGAGCCCGCCGACGCGCCGACGCTGCCGGAGCCACTGCCGGCCGGCCCGACCCGGCGCGTGCCGCTGGGCCTGATCGCCGGCGCGCGCAGCGGGGACAAGGGCGGCTCGGCCAACGTCGGAGTATGGGTTCGCACCGACGAGCAGTGGCGCTGGCTGGCCCACACACTGACCGTCGAGGCGCTCAAGGAACTGCTGCCCGAGGCGGCCGACCTCGAGGTCACCCGCCACGTGCTGCCCAACCTGCGGGCGGTGAACTTCGTCATCGAGGGAATCCTCGGTCAGGGTGTCGCGTACCAGGCGCGGTTCGACCCGCAGGCCAAGGGGCTGGGCGAATGGTTGCGCAGCCGCCACGTCGATATCCCGGAAGGGCTTCTATGAGCATCTGGACCACACCGGAGCGCGAGCAGCTGCGAAAGACGGTGCGCTCGTTCGTCGAACGAGAGATCCTGCCCAACGTCGACGAGTGGGAACGCACCGCGGACCTGCCGCGCAACCTGCACCGGAGCGCCGGTGAAGCCGGCCTGCTGGGAGCGAACTTCCCCGAGGCCGTCGGCGGTGGTGGCGGCGACGGCGTCGACGCGGTGATCATCTGCGAGGAGATGCACCAGGCCGGCGCGCCCGGCGGGGTGTTCGCGTCGCTGTTCACCTGCGGTATCGCGGTGCCGCACATGATCGCTTCGGGTGACCAGCGGCTGATCGACACCTACGTGCGCCCGACGCTGGCCGGCGAGAAGATCGGCTCGCTGGCCATCACCGAACCCGGTGGCGGCTCGGACGTCGGGCACCTGCGGACGACGGCGGTGCGCGACGGTGACCACTACATCGTCAACGGCGCCAAGACCTACATCACCTCCGCGGTGCGCGCCGACTTCGTCGTGACGGCGGTACGGACGGGAGGCCCTGGCGCGGCGGGGGTTTCGCTGCTCGTGGTCGACAAGGGCACACCCGGGTTCGAGGTGTCGCGCAAGCTGGACAAGATGGGCTGGCGGTCCTCCGACACCGCCGAGCTGTCCTACACCGACGTCCGGGTGCCGGCCGCGAACCTCGTCGGCGTGGAGAACACCGGATTCGCCCAGATCGCGCAGGCCTTCGTCGCTGAACGCATCGGCCTTGCCGCGCAGGCATATTCGAGCGCGCAGCGCTGCCTGGACATCACCGCGCAGTGGTGCCGCGACCGGGAGACCTTCGGCCGTCCGCTGATCTCGCGACAGGCGGTGCAGAACACGCTCTCGGAGATGGCGCGCCGCATCGACGTTGCCCGCGTCTATGCGCGACACGTAGTGGAGCGTCAGCTCGCCGGCGAGACGAACCTGATCGCGCAGGTGTGCTTCGCCAAGAACACCGCCGTCGAGGCCGGCGAATGGGTCGCCAACCAGGGCGTCCAATTGTTCGGCGGCATGGGCTATATGGCCGAATCCGAAATCGAGCGGCAATACCGGGACATGCGCATCCTGGGCATCGGCGGCGGGACCACCGAGATCATGACCGCGCTGGCCGCCAAACTCCTGGGGTATCAATCATGATTGCACCGCCTCCTCCCCATCGCTCCGCTCTGCATTCTCGGCGGTGGCTATGACCACGCTGCGATCCACGCTGGATCCGCACGCCGACACCTTCACCGCCGCGGCCGCTGCCACAACCACCAAACTCGACGAGATCGCCGCCGAGTTCGCCAATGCCGTCGACGGTGGTGGCCCCAAATACGTTGAACGACATCACGCCCGCGGCAAGCTGACGGCGCGGGAACGCATCGAACTGCTGGTCGACGAGGATGCCCCGTTCCTGGAGCTCAGCCCGCTCGCCGCTTGGGGCAGCCCGTTCAAGGTCGGCGCCAGCACGGTCGCCGGAATCGGCGTGGTCGAGGGCGTCGAATGCATGATCGTGGCCAGCGACCCCACCGTTAAAGGTGGCACGAGCAACCCCTGGACACTGAAAAAGAACCTGCGTGCGAACCAGATCGCCTACGAGAACCGGCTGCCGGTAATCTCACTGGTGGAGTCAGGCGGCGCCGATCTGCCCACGCAGAAAGAGATCTTCGTTCCCGGCGGGCGGCTGTTCCGCGACCTGACCAGGCTTTCGGCCGCCGGGATCCCCACCATCGCACTTGTTTTCGGCAACTCCACGGCGGGCGGTGCCTACATTCCGGGCATGTCCAACCACGTGGTGATGATCAAGGAACGCTCCAAGGTGTTCCTGGCCGGTCCCCCGCTGGTGAAGATGGCCACCGGCGAGGAATCCGACGACGAATCGCTTGGCGGCGCCGAAATGCACGCCCGGATTTCGGGTTTGGCGGACTACTTCGCCCAAGACGAGGCCGACGCGATCCGCATCGGGCGCCGCATCGTGGCGCGGCTGAACTGGCGCAAGCTGGGCCCGAAGCCCAAGCCGGTCGCCGAGCCACTGTTCGACACCGAAGAACTCATCGGCATCGTCCCCCCCGATCTGCGCATCCCGTTCGATCCGCGGGAGGTGATCGCCCGCATCGTCGACGGCTCCGAATTCGACGAGTTCAAGCCGTTGTACGGTTCGTCGCTGGTGACGGGCTGGGCTCAGTTGCACGGCTACCCGATCGGCATCCTGGCCAACGCCCGCGGGGTGCTGTTCAGCGAGGAGTCGCAGAAGGCCACCCAGTTCATCCAGCTGGCGAACCGCTATGACACGCCACTGTTGTTCCTGCACAACACCACCGGCTACATGGTGGGCAAGGAATACGAGGAAGGCGGCATGATCAAGCACGGCTCGATGATGATCAACGCCGTGTCCAACTCGAAAGTCCCACACATCTCGCTGCTGCTCGGCGCGTCCTACGGCGCGGGCCACTACGGCATGTGCGGGCGCGCCTACGACCCCCGGTTCCTGTTCGCCTGGCCCAGCGCCAAATCCGCCGTGATGGGCGGCGCGCAGCTGGCGGGCGTGCTGTCGATCGTGGCGCGGGCGGCTTCCGAGGCCCGCGGTCAGCAGGTCGACGAGGATGCCGACGCCGCCATGCGGGCCGCCGTCGAGGGCCAGATCGAAGCCGAGTCGCTACCGCTGGTCCTGTCCGGAATGCTCTACGACGACGGGGTGATCGACCCGCGCGACACCCGTACGGTGCTGGGAATCTGTCTGTCCGCCATCGCGAATGGCCCGATACAGGGGACGTCCGACTTCGGCGTCTTCCGGATGTGAGCCCCATGCCTACTCGAGTGCTGGTTGCCAACCGCGGCGAGATCGCCCGACGGGTGTTCGCCACCTGCCGACGCCTGGGCCTGGGCACCGTCGCGGTGTACACCGACCCGGACGCCGCCGCGCCGCACGTCGCCGAGGCCGACGCACGCGTGCGGCTCGCGCAGACCAACGACTACCTCAACGCGGAGGCGCTGATCGCGGCCGCGAAGGCCGCGGGCGCCGACGGGGTGCACCCCGGCTACGGATTCCTCTCCGAGAACGCCGAATTCGCGGCCGCCGTGCAGGCGGCGGGCCTGACCTGGATCGGACCGCCGGTGGATGCGGTGCGTGCGATGGGTTCCAAGATCGAGTCCAAGAAGCTGATGGCCTCGGCCGGCGTGCCCGTGCTCGAGGAACTCGACCCGGACACCGTCGCCGACGCGCAACTGCCGGTGCTGGTCAAGGCCTCCGCCGGCGGCGGTGGGCGCGGCATGCGGGTGGTGCGCGAATTGTCAGCGCTGCCGGGCGAAGTCGAAGCGGCCCAACGCGAGGCGCAATCCGCGTTCGGCGACCCGACCGTGTTCTGCGAGCGTTACCTGCCCACCGGGCACCACATCGAGGTTCAGGTCATGGCCGACACGCACGGCACCGTGTGGGCCGTCGGCGAACGCGAATGCTCTATCCAACGGCGTCACCAGAAGGTCATCGAGGAGGCGCCGTCGCCACTGGTCGAGCGCGTACCGGGGATGCGCGCGAAGCTGTTCGAAGCCGCCCGCCTGGCGGCGTCCGCGATCGGCTACACCGGCGCCGGCACGGTGGAATTCCTCGCCGACGATAACGGCGACTTCTTTTTCCTGGAGATGAACACCCGCCTGCAGGTCGAGCACCCGGTCACCGAGGAGACCACCGGGCTGGACCTCGTCGAGCTGCAGCTGCATGTCGCGGACGGTGGCCGGCTGGGTGCCGAACCTCCGGTCGCCCAAGGTCATTCGATCGAGGCACGGCTCTACGCCGAGGACCCCGCGCACGGCTGGCAGCCGCAGGCGGGCACGGTCCACCGGATCCAGGTGCCGTCGGTGCGTGCCGAATTCGAGACCCTGGGCCACCGGACCGGGATCCGGCTGGACTCCGGCATCGTCGACGGCTCGGTGGTGTCAATCCACTACGACCCGATGCTGGCCAAGGTGATCTCCTACGCCCCGACCCGGCGTCAGTCGGCGCTGGTGCTCGCCGACGCGCTGGCCCGCGCCCACGTGCACGGGCTGCGCACCAACCGCGAACTGCTGGTCAGCGTGCTGCGTCACCCGGCGTTCCTCGACGGTGCCACCGACACGGCGTTTTTCGACACCCATGGCTTGGCCGAATTGTCCGCGCCGCTGGCCGACGCGACGACTGTGCGGTTGTCGGCGGTCGCGGCCGCACTGGCCGACGCCGCCCACAACCGCGCCACCGCCGCGGTGTTGCGCAGCGTACCCAGCGGGTGGCGCAACCTGACGTCGGGCTTCCAGGTGAAGACCTACCACGACGACACCGACACCGAGCACCGCGTCGAATACCGTTTCACCAGAACTGGTTTAGCGCTGCCCGGGGACCCCGCGGTGCAACTGGTCTCGTCGACACCGGACGAGGTGGTGCTGGCCGCCGACGGGGTCGCCACCGCCTTCGCCGTCGCCCGCTTCGGCACCGACGTGTACGTCGACTCGCCGCGCGGACCCGTCCACCTGGTCGCTCTGCCCCGCTTCCCGGAACCGGGCTCGGCCGTCGAGCAGGGATCTTTGGTTGCGCCCATGCCGGGCAACGTGATTCGGGTTGGCGCCGAAGTCGGCGCCGACGTCACCGCCGGCCAGCCGCTGATCTGGCTGGAGGCCATGAAGATGGAACACACCATCACCGCCCCGACCGACGGCGTGCTCGCCGAACTCAATGTCCAAGCGGGCCAACAAGTCGCAGTGGGCGCTGTTCTGGGAGTGATCGCAAGCGCGGCGCAGCCGGGCGCAGCGGGTCACGACCAATCAGGAGTGATCGCAAGCGCGGCGCAGCCGGGCGCAGCGGGTCACGAGCAGTCACGCACGGCGCGCGTGGACGCGCCCGAATCAGGAGAGGACCCCCAATGACGGACACCAGTTTCATCGAAAGCGAGGACCGCCAGGCGCTGCGCACGGCGGTTCGCGAGTGGGCCTCCAGTTATGGCCCGGAGTACTACCTGAGGAAGGCCCGCGCACACGAACACACCACCGAATTGTGGGATGAGGCAGGCAAACTGGGTTTTCTCGGGGTGAACCTGCCGGAAGAGTACGGCGGTGGCGGCGCCGGCATGTACGAGCTGTCCCTGGTGATGGAGGAGATGGCCGCCGCGGGCAGCGCGCTGCTGCTGATGGTGGTATCCCCGGCGATCAACGGCACCATCATCAGCAAGTTCGGCACCGAGGAGCAGAAGAAGCGCTGGATCCCGGGCATCGCCGACGGGTCGCTCACCATGGCGTTCGCCATCACCGAACCCGACGCCGGCTCCAACTCCCACAAGATCACCACCACCGCGCGCCGCGACGGCAGCGACTGGATCCTCAAGGGCCAGAAGGTGTATATCTCCGGCGTCGACCAGGCGCAGGCCGTGCTGGTGGTCGGCCGCACTGAAGAAGCCAAGACCGGCAAGCTGCGGCCGGCGTTATTCGTCGTGCCCACCGACACGCCGGGCTTCACCTACACCCCCATCGACATGGAGCTGGTCAGCCCCGAGCGCCAGTTCCAGGTCTTCATCGACGACGTGCGCCTGCCCTCGGACGCTCTCGTCGGCGCCGAAGACGCCGCCATCGCACAGCTTTTCGCCGGCCTGAACCCGGAGCGCATCATGGGGGCGGCCAGCGCGGTCGGCATGGGGCGCTGCGCCCTCGACAAGGCCGTCGACTACGTCAATACCCGCAAGGTCTGGGGCACGCCGATCGGCGCGCACCAGGGTCTGGCGCATCCGTTGGCGCAGTGCCACATCGAGGTCGAGCTGGCAAAGCTGATGATGCAGAAGGCGGCGACACTTTACGACGCGGGCGACGACGGCGGTGCGGCCACGGCGGCGAACATGGCCAAGTACGCCGCGGCAGAGGCGGCCAACCGGGCGGTCGACCAAGCGGTGCAATCCATGGGTGGTAATGGCCTGACCCAGGAGTACGGCGTGGCGGCCATGATGACCTCGGCCCGCCTCGCGCGGATCGCGCCGATCAGCCGCGAGATGGTGCTGAACTTCGTCGCGCAGACGTCGCTCGGTTTGCCCCGCTCGTACTGATGGACACCCTGGTCGAGTACACCCGCGAGGGCGTCGTCGCCACGCTGACGCTGAATTCCCCGCACAACCGCAACGCCCTGTCCACCAGACTGGTCACCCAGCTGCGCGACGGCCTGAACGCGGCCGCGGCGGACCCGGCGGTGCGGGTGGTGGTGCTGGGCCACACCGGCGGCACCTTCTGCGCCGGCGCCGACCTGAGCGAGGCCGGCGGCGGGGATCCCGTTGGCGATCGCGAGGGCGGCGCAGCCGGGCGAACCGGGTCGCCACCATCGGCATACGACCTGGCCGTGGCGCGGGCGCGGGAGATGACCACGCTGCTGCGTGACATCGTCTCGTCGCCGCTGCCCGTCATCGGCGCCATCAACGGGCACGTCCGGGCCGGCGGGTTCGGTCTCGTCGGCGCCTGCGACATGGTGGTCGCCGGGCCCCGCAGCACCTTCGCGCTGACCGAGGCCCGCATCGGCGTCGCCCCCGCGATCATCTCGCTGACGCTGCTGCCGAAGATGTCGTCGCGGGCGGCGTCGCGCTATTACCTGACCGGCGAGACGTTCGACGCGCGTATAGCCGCGGAGATCGGGTTGATCACGACGGCGGCCGACGACGTGGACGCCGCGGTGGCCGCGCTCGTCGCCGACGTCGGCAAGGGGTCGCCGCAGGGCCTGGCCGCGTCCAAGGCGCTCACCACGGCTGCGGTTCTCCAGGGTTTCGACCGCGACGCCGAGCGGCTGACCGAGGAATCGGCCCGGCTGTTCGTCTCCGACGAGGCCCGCGAAGGCATGCTCGCGTTCCTGCAGAAGCGTCCGCCCAGCTGGGCGGCACCGCCCACTGCCAGCGAGGACCGCTAGGAAGCCATCGTTGACCTGCCGCGATGCGACACGGAGGTTGCAGTTTAGCCAACCCTCTTGCAGCAAAAGCTCAACGTCGTACGCTCGTGGGTGATGAGCAACTCCGCTCGACGTGAAACGACGGACGCGCGCGACGAGCCGTCACGCGCGGGTGACACCGATCGCATACTCCTGGCGCAACTGCTGGCCTACGCTGCCGAGCAGGGGCGTCTGCAGCTCAACGACTACGAGGACCGGCTCACCAGGGCGTACGCGGCCACCACCTACGAGGAGCTGGATCGGCTGCGCGCCGACCTGCCGGGTGCGCCGATCAACCCGCGCCGCGGCGCCCAGCCCAACCCGGCGCCGTCGACCCTGCTGCTGGCCCTGATGAGCGGATTCGAGCGGCGCGGCCGGTGGAACGTGCCCAAGAAGCTGACCACTCTCACGTTCTGGGGCAGCGGCGTGCTGGACCTGCGCTACGCGGACTTCACGTCGACCGAGGTCGAGCTCCACGCGTATTCGATCATGGGCGCGCAGACCATCGTGCTGCCGCCGGAGGTGAACGTCGAGATCGACGGCCGCGGCGTGATGGGTAGCTTCGACCGCAAGGTTCTGGGCGAGGGCGTCCGCGGCGCACCGACGGTGAAGATCCGCGGCTTCTCCTTCTGGGGCGGCGTCGGGATCAAACGCAAGGCCCGCCGTCCCCGCCACTGACGCCGACCCCGCGAGCAGACGTAAAAGCCCCCGCACGCACGGCGTGTCGGGGGCTTTTACGTCTGCTCGGCACAGCTGAGTGGCCCGCGCCCCTGGTGCGTGTAATACTCCGCCGCCATGCAGCCGAGAGTTGTTATACCGCAACAGCTACGGGCGATTCCGGACTCGCTGACCCGCTTGGGCAACGAGCTGGCCGACCACGGCGAGGCACTGCTGGCGCTGCAGCGGTCCTGCCATAGCGCGGCCGAAGACGCGCATCCGGGATGGGTCGGATCGTCGGCGCACGCACTGCGCGCGCTGCTCGATCGCTGGGCCACGGCCAGCACGGCCCACATCGGCCACTTCGGCGAGCATGCCTGCGGCCTGCACTTCGCCGCCGCCGGGTTCCGCCAGCTGGACCAGCGCAGCGCCGCCGCGATCGCCGGGATACGCCATGACGCTGACGTTGGCTGACATCGAACGCTGGGATCCGGCGGCGGTGAGCCTGGTGTTCGAGGCGGCGATCCGCCGAGCCCACGGCACGCGCGTGGCGTCGGCGACGCTGAGCGACACCATGCGGCTGCTCGACTTCGGCGGCGACGCCGCCGACGCGGCGCGGGTGGCCGCGCACCGCACCACGGCGATCCTCGACGACCACGCCGACGTTTGCGAGGCCGTCGCGCGAGCCGCCGAGATCTCGATCGACGAGATCAGCGCGATCAAGTCGCGGCTGCGGGCGATCCGGCGGACCGCGCAGGAACACCACCTGACGATCGACGACCCGACGGGCATGGTCCTGCCGGCCTCTCCCCGGCTCGTCGAGGTGCAATGCGAACTGATGCAACGCATTGCGGACCTGTTGACCGACGCCGAACGCGCCGACGAGGATCTCGCGGCAGCCATTCGCGGCGCCGACGGCGACCTGCCAACCGAGCAGGTTCGGACCCAAATCAGCCACACGCCAATCGAAATCCCGCAGGTGCCGCCACCGGGCAGCGCGCCCGTCGCGGTCAACCAGTGGTGGCATGCGCTGACACCGGGCCAGCAGGACCGGGTCCGCGAGCGGTTCGGCGACGGGATCCGCAACCTCGACGGCATCCCCGTCGAAGTGCGCAGCGCGCTCAATCTGTCGGCGCTGCAACGCGAAATCGCGCGGCTGAAGAACGGCTGGCTGGCCGCGGGCGGGCTGCACACGAATCCGGGCAAGCTCGCGGATCTTGCTGCGCTGCAACGCACTGTGGGCGCTCATCCAGGCGCCACCCTGATCCTGTTGGACACCGACGGCAGTCCCGACAAGGTGCTGGCGGCGGTCGGCGTCGGCGACGTCGACAACGCCGAGCGCGTCGGCGTCACCGTCGGCGGCCTGAACACCCGGGTCAGCTCCAGCGTCGGGCAGATGGTCACGGAGGCCGAGGCGCAGCGCCGAAAGGCAAGCGAACTAAGGCGATTCGCGGGCCGGCCGAACCACGACGCGGTGGCCAGCGTGGTGTGGCTGGGGTATGACGCGCCGGAAAGCCTACGAGAGGTCATCGACCTCGGACTGGCCCGTGGCAGCGCCGGACGCCTGAATGCCTTCTACCAGGGGCTGGCCGTGACCAGCGCCGTACCCGACCCGCACTTCACCGCTTTCGGACATTCCTACGGGTCGCTGGTCACCAGCCTCGCGCTGCAGCAGGGCGCGCCGGTGAGCGACGTCGTCCTGTACGGCTCCCCCGGCATCGAACTCACCGACGCCGCACGGCTGGGCGTCCGGCCCGGGCACGCGTTCTATCTGATCGGCGTGAATGACCATGTCGCCGACGCGATTCCGGATCTGCGAGTGTTCGGCCGGCCCCCGCAGAACGTGCCCGGGATGACCGAGCTGTCCACCAGCACCGGGTTAACCCTGGGCGGCCGGTACGGCGACGGCCAGCTGCACGAGCGGGCCTACGGCCATTCGGACTACCCGGGTGTCGGCAGCAATGGGGAGCTCCGGATGAGCGCCTACAACATGGCGGCGGTGCTGGCCGGACTGCCCGACGACCTGGTCACTCCCCGCGCGTCCGGGGTCGACAGGCTGCCGGGCGGGTCGGGGCCCTACGAATTGCCGCCCGCGCCGCCGCAACACCAGCTATGACCGCGAGCAGACGCAAAACCCCCCGAAATCGGTACGAATCGGGGGCTTTTGCGTCTGCTCGCGGTACTTGCGCTACCCGCGCTACTTGCGCTACCCGCGCTACTTGCGGCGCGAACGCAGGTAGTCGCCCACCACCGCCGCGCCCAGCCCGTCGAGGTCGGGGACCACGACCCGCCCCTCGACCCGCCGCGCGACCTGGTCGATGAACCGCGCCAGACCCGGGTCGCTGCCCAGCCGGAAGATGGTGATCTGCGCGCCGAGCCGGGCCATCTCGTCGAACCCGCGCACGGTGTGGGCGATGGTCCGCGGATGCGGCGGGTAATCGAAAAATACCGTCGTCCCGTCGCCGTCGAAGTCCTCCAGGTGCGCGGTCGGCTCGCCGTCGGTGACCACCAGCACGACGGGCTGCGCGTTGGGGTGCCGACGCAGGTGCCGCCCGGCCAGCGCCAGCGCGTGATGCAGGTTGGTGCCCTGCTCGTAGACGCCCTCCAGGCCGGTCAGCTCAGCGGCCGACAACGTCCGGGCGTAGCGGCCAAAGGCGATGATCTGCAAGGCATCCGACCGAAACCGCGTGCACACCAGGTGGTTAAGCGCCAGGGCGGTGCGCTTCATCGGCAGCCAGCGGTTCTCCATCACCATGGAGAACGAGGTGTCGACCAGCAGCGCCACCGCGGCCTGCACGCGGGTCTCGGTCTCGGAAACCTCGACGTCGTCGACGGTGATCCGCAGCGGGCCACCCAGCCGCTCCGTTCCCGCCTGACGCAGCACGGCGTTGGTCAGCGTGCGGGGGATGTTCCACGGTTCGGTGTCGCCGAACTGCCAGGGCCGGGTGGCTCCCGTCAGCTCGCCGGCCGCCCCGGCCCGACGATGGTCCCGGTCGCCGCGGCGCCCGGAAAGCTGCTGCGCCACATCGCGTAACGCCGCCTCGCCCAGCCGTCGCATCGCCTTCGGCGAGAGCCGCCACTGGCCGTCGGAGCCGCGGTCCAGGAAGCCCTGGTTGACCAGCGCCCGCTCCAGCTCGGCCAGCGTCCTGGCATCGACGGCGGCCTGGTCCCCGAGCTGGCGGGCCAGCGCGTCGAGGTCGACGTCGTCCATGGTGGCGCCCGGATAGCTCTGCGACAGCTGCTCGGCCAGCTGCTCCAGCTCGGCGATGTCGGCCAGGGCCTGCGTGCCCTCACCCATGCCGAACGGGTTGTCACCGGAGAACTGCTCCTGCCCGGTCCAGTCCTCGCCCGGCCGCGCGGCCTGCAGATGCGCGTCCAGCCGGCCCAGCGCCTGCATCAGCGACGGCGACCCAAACGCTTGCTGCGCCAACGCATCCAGCTCGTCGCGCTGTTCCTGGGACAGGCTGTTGCGGAAGCGCTGGGCGGCGGCGGCCCGCTTGGCCAGCGAGTCCAGCAGCTCCTCGACGTTGCGCGGGTTCTCCGGGAAGAACTCCCCGTGCTTGTCCATGAAGTCCTGGAAGTCTTGCGGGGTATCTTCGCCGCGAGAATGCTTGTCCAACAGGTTGTTCAGGTCGTCCAGCATGTCGTTGACGCGCTGGCGGTCCTCGTCGGTGGCGCCTTCGAGCGCCTGTTTCATGCCGGCGAAGCGTTGGTCGAGCATCTCCCGCCCGAGCAGATCCTTGATCTGGTCGTACTTTTGGCGGGCCTCGCCGCTGCGCCAGTTGTAGTCGGACAGCTCCTGCACGGCCTTGGCCGGCGACGCCGGGAGCGCATCCAACTGCAGCTCGCCGAAGCGGGCGTCGTCGTCCAGCGCGCGGGCCAGCTCCTTGCGCTCGGCCAGCACCGCCTCGTCGAGCAGTTTCTTGATCTCCTGCAGCGTGCCGTCTAAGTTATTGCGGCGCAGCAGTTCCCGTCGTCGGCGGTTGGCCTCGGCGGCCAGCCGGTCCGCGCCGGTCAGGTTCTGGTTGCCGCGCCGCAGGAGCTCGGACAGCGCCCGGCGCGGCGAGGTGCCGGCCATGACGTCCTGCCCGATCTGCTCGAGCGCCTCGCGCAGGTCCACCGGCGGCGCCAGCGGGTCCGGCCCGCCGGTGTACGCCGAGTATCGAGACGAGTGGCCCTTGGACGGGGGCGGATCGGCTCTAGCCATAGACGGTCTGGCCCTCCCCCGACACCTTGTCGATGCGCTTGGCGAGGTACAGCGCCTCCAGCGCCAGCTCCAGCGCCGCCGCGCGCTCGCCTTCGGACTCGGCCCGCACCTTGCGCGCGACGGCCTCCACCACCGGCAGACCCGGAACGGCGGCCAGCACGTTCTTGGCCGACACCCGCTCGCCCGTCGTCACCGTGGAGCCGCCCTCGACGGCCTTGACCAACGTGCCGACGTCGATGCCGCCTAGCACCCGGGACGCGGTGTCGGCGGTCGCGCGGCGCAGCAGGTGCTCGAGCACCGCCTGTTCGCGGCCTTCCTCGCCGGACTCGAACTCGAGCTTGCCGCGCAGGACGTCGATGATCGTGCCGAGGTCGACCACCCGGGCCACGGGGTCGGTCTCCCCCAGCACCGCGCCGCGGTGCCTGGCCGAGGCGGCCACCGTCTCCGCCGCCGCGATCGCGAACCGCGCCGACACCCCGGAGCGCTGGTCCACCGAGCTGGACTCGCGCAGGTAGCGGGCGAACCGCGCGATCACCTGGATCAAGTAATCGGGCACCTGCGCGCTCAGGTGCGCCTCCTGGGCAATGACGCCCACCTCGGCCTCGAGGTCCAGCGGGTAGTGCGTGCGGATCTCCGCGCCGAACCGGTCCTTCAGCGGGGTGATGATGCGGCCCCGGTTGGTGTAGTCCTCCGGGTTGGCGCTCGCGACCACCAGGACGTCCAGCGGCAGGCGCAACGTGTAACCGCGGACCTGAATGTCGCGCTCCTCCATGACGTTGAGCATCGACACCTGGATGCGCTCGGCGAGGTCGGGCAGCTCGTTGACGGCGACGATGCCGCGGTGCGCCCGCGGGATCAGCCCGTAGGCGATGGTCTCCGGGTCGCCGAGGCTGCGTCCCTCGGCGACCTTGATCGGGTCGATGTCGCCGACCAAATCGGCGACGCTGGTGTCCGGTGTCGCCAGCTTCTCGGTGTAGCGCTCGCTGCGGTGTCTCCACTGCACCGGCAGGTCTTCGCCGGAGTCGGCGGCCCGCCGGATCGACTCGGGAGTGATCGGGGTGTACGGGTGCTCGCCGAGTTCGGCGCCCGCGATCACCGGTGTCCACTCGTCCAGCAGGCCCGTCAGCGCCCGCAGCAGCCGGGTCTTGCCCTGGCCGCGTTCGCCCAGCAGGACGAAGTCGTGGCCGGCGATCAAGGCCCGCTCCAGCTGCGGGATCACCGTTTCGTCGAACCCCAGGATCCCGGGCCAGATGTTGTCGCCGTCGGCCAGCGCGGTGAGCAGATTCTCCCGGATTTCCTGCTTGACTCCCCGTTCACGATGACCGGCGGCACGCAGTTCGCCGACGGTGCGGGGCAGTTGGTTCGATGACGTCACCACTCCACGCTACGACGATGCCGAGAATCCGGCACGGCGTCCTCCTCAGATAAGGGAATGCCGGGCAATCAAATCGATTGCCCGGCATTCCCGACGAACGGCTAGCTGTAGGTGACCGTGGCCTCCCCACCCGGCTTCCAGGTGATCGTGCCGTGCTCGAACGTCGACGTCTTCACGCCGTCGGCATCCTTCTCGTCACTGGTCGGGTAACCGAGCTTGCCCTGCGAACCGCCGAGTTCGTTCCACTTGTCGCGGATCTTGCCCCACACCACGTAGGCCTGCGTCTTGTAGATGATCACGCCGCCCTCGAACTGCTGGTAGACGCCCCCGTCGGGGTTCTTGACCTCGTTGTCCTTCGGTGCGCCCAGGTCCTTGCGGGCCTTCTCGTCCAAGGCCTGGTACTTGGTGAGGATCGGGCCCTGGACGGTGTACGCCGTGCCGTTGGCGCCGGTGATCTGCGTGGTGCTCGCGGCCGCACTCGGCGTGGTGGACATGGCCGACGACACCGCGGACGACGCGGCGGAGGCGGCAGAACTGGCGGCCGAAGATGCGGCCGAGGCCGCCGAGCTGGCCGTTTCGCCGGCCTTCTTCGAGTCACATCCCGCGCCCAGCGCCGCAAAAGTTGCAATCGCGGCGGTGGCCGCCGCCGTTCGTATAGCTATCGCGCGCATACCAATTCCTCTCGAATTGTGTCGCCCCGCTGTCGCTGACCCTGTGTGCGACGCTACTTGGGCGCGCAACCGCCAACAAGGCCCTAATGCGCAAAGTGGCGAGCACCGGTGAGGTACACGGTGACACCCGCTTTGGCCGCCGCGGCCGTCACCTCGTCGTCGCGCACCGAGCCTCCCGGATGCACGATCGCCTTGACGCCGGCGGCGGCGAGCGTCTCGAGCCCGTCCGGGAACGGGAAGAACGCATCGGAGGCGCCGACGGCACCCTTCACCCGCTCACCGCCCCGTTCGACGGCCAGTCGGGCGGCGTCGACCCGGTTGACCTGACCCATGCCGACGCCGACGGTGGCGCCGTCGGCGACGATCACGATCGCGTTGGACTTGACCGCGCGGCAGGACCGCCAGGCGAAGACGAGGTCGGTGAGCGTGGCGGGGTCGGCCGGCTCGCCGGTGGCCAGGGTCCAGTTGGCGGGGTCGTCGCCGTGGGCGTCGAGCTGGTCGCGTTGCTGCATGAGCAGGCCGCCGCTGATCGGCCGGAGTTCGGTGCCGCCGGCCAGCGGCTCGGACGCCACCAGTACCCGGATGTTCTTCTTGCGGGTCAGCAGGTCGACGGCGCCCGGCGCGTAGGCGGGCGCGACGATCACCTCGGTGAAGATGGTGCTGACGTATTCCGCCATCTCGACGCTGACCTCGGTGTTGGCCGCGATCACCCCGCCGTAGGCGCTCAGCGGGTCGCATTCGTGGGCCTTGCGGTGTGCGTCGGCGACGGAGATGTCGGAGATCGCGATGCCGCACGGATTGGCGTGCTTGATGATGGCCACACACATCTGCTCGTGGTCGAAGGCCGCCCGCCACGCCGCGTCGGCGTCGGTGAAGTTGTTGTAGGACATCTCTTTTCCGTGCAGCTGCTCGGCCTGCGCCAGGCCGGGCCATGCGGCCGGGTCGCTGTACAGCGCGGCCTGCTGATGCGGGTTCTCGCCGTAGCGCAGCGTCGCCTCGCGGCGCCAGTTCCTGGCGAACCACTGAGGGAACTGCGCCTCCGGATGCTCGGGCGCCAGAGTGTCCTGCATCCAGGTCGCGACGGCGATGTCGTACTCCGCGGTGTGCTGAAAAGCCAGCGATGCCAGCCTCTTACGCTCGGCGAGGGTGAATCCGCCGGTGCGCACCGCGGCGAGCACGCCGTCGTACCCGCGCGGGTCGGTGACGACGGCGACGCTCGGATGGTTCTTGGCCGCGGCGCGGACCATCGAGGGCCCGCCGATGTCGATCTGCTCGACGCACTCGTCGACCCCGGCGCCGGATTCGACGGTCTGGCTGAACGGGTAGAGATTGACGACTACGAGCTCGAAGGCCTCGATGCCGAGTTCCTCGAGGGCTTTGTGGTGTTCGGGTTTGCGTAGATCGGCCAGCAGCCCGGCGTGGACCTTGGGGTGCAGGGTCTTGACGCGGCCGTCGAGCACCTCCGGGAAGCCGGTGAGCTCCTCCACCCGTGTTACCGGAATGCCTTTGTCGGCAATGTTCTTCGCCGTCGAACCGGTCGAGACGATTTCGACGCCGTCGGCGCTGAGCCCCTGCGCGAGGTCTATCAGCCCGGTCTTGTCGTAGACACTGATCAGCGCGCGGCGAATCGGCTTCTTGATGTGGTCGCTGCTCATTTCAGGCCTCTCGTCCGATCGTCGCCGTTCGTGTATCCACCGTCATGCCATGGGTGGCGATCGCTGCTACCACGTCCACCAGCAGTCGCCGTTCGATGACCTTGATGCGTTCGTGCAAAGTCTCTTCGTCGTCACCGTCGAGCACCTCGACCGCGCGCTGCGCCACGATCGGTCCGGTGTCGATCCCGGCATCCACCAGGTGCACCGTACAGCCCGTGACCTTCACACCGTAGGCCAGCGCCTCGGGCACCGCATGCGCCCCCGGGAAGGCCGGCAGCAGCGCCGGGTGGGTGTTCAGGATGCGGCCCGTGAAGCGCGAAAGGAACTGCGGACCAAGTATTTTCATGAATCCGGCGGATACCACCAGGTCGGGCTGGTGGGCGGCGGTGGCTTCGGCGATGGCCATGTCCCAGGCTTGGCGGTCCGGGTGGTCGCCGAGCCGGACTTTGAACGTCGGAATCGACGCGTCGGCGGCGATCTCCACGGCTCGGCAATCGCGATCCACGCCGACGGCGACGACCCGCGCCGGGTAGTCGCCTTGCGCCGCGTGCAGCAGCGAGTTCAACAGTGAACCGGTGCCCGATGCCAACACCACCAGCCGCGCCGGTGCACTGGGGGGTACCCGGAGCGGTTCCTGCACACGGGCAGCCTAGCTTCCTGGGGTTCGGGCCGGGCGGGCTGGCGTGCCGGGCCGCCGTCGCCGCGCCGAACGTCGATTTGATACACGCAAAACCGCCCCCGCCGTGCCGTAACCCGACACTCGGCGGGCGCGGGCGACGGCTACTCGCCGTGATCGCGGGCCGGTTCGTCCGATGCGACGGCTGCGTCGTCGACCAAGGCGTCGTCGACCAAGGCGTCGTCGACCACGGCGTCGTCGACCACGGCGTCCTCGCCGAGCGCGTCGTCATCGAGCGGCACATCCTCGACGGCCGGCTCCTCGACGACGGGCGCGGGAGCGGGCTTCGGCCTCTTCGGCCGCCGCGGCCGGCGCCGGATCCCGCCGGCCATCAGCACCGTCAGCCCACCCACCGCCGCGAACCAGAAGAACACCCCGATCAGCAAGGCACCCTGATCCACGCCGACGTCGCCGAAATTGCCCAGCCGCCCGCTGCCGGCGAACGCGAGCAGCGACATCGTCAGCGCACCGGCCACCGAGGCGACCAACAGCTTGGCCATCGCCGCGACAATGGGCAGGGCACGCCGCGCGCACTGCTGCCCGACCGCCACGCCCGACACCGCGCCGACGATCAGCAGCGCGACCCACACCGGGCCCAGCCTCGGCGTGGGCACCGCGGCGAGGATCGGCAGCGCGGGCAGATCGCCGCCGAACACGGTGAACGAGCTGAACGTCGCGAACCCGATGTGGGCGCTGGAGCCCACCGCAACGGCCGACGTGCCCACGATGACGTTCGGGACGTACAGGATCGACAGCACGGTCAGGCTGAATTGGCCGAAAATCGAATCGGTGATCCCGTAGAGCTCCTGCATCGTCGACCAGTGCACGATCAGCGAGCCGACGGTCACCACCCCGGACAGCCCCAGCAGCGCCAGCACCCCGGCCGCCGCGCCGCGCATCGAGTCGGCCAGCCAGTTGGGCAGCGGCGACGCCGCCAGCGCCCGCCGCCCTACCCGCGACCACACCCCGATACCCGCGCCGATCGCGTGCACCGCGAGCACGCTGGTGAACGCGCGCAGGGCGCTGGGTGTCTGCAACTCGGGCAGCATCGAGGACGCATCGTGGATCACCGCCAGTGCGACGGCCGCCAACAGCATCGGGCCGCCCAGCGCCGAAGCGACCACCCAGCGGATGACCAGCCACGACGAGTTCGCGGCCGTCGCCCGCGCGGTGGTCCGTGCCGTCGCCCACACCATCAACAGGATCGGCAGCAGCGGCATCACGCCCAGTTCGCGCCCGCCGATCGAGATCGGCACGGCGTGCACGCCCAGCCACATGCTGGCGATGGCGCCCGGAGCGCCCATCATGTCGCTGTTGGCGATCAGCAGCTGCAATAGCGTGATCGCCGCGATCGTTACGAGCGCGATCAATGCCGGGCCGAACGCCACCCGAACGAGATCACGTGCTTGGCGGGCGCCCGCAGCCCGGTAATCCCCGCTTTCTCGCACCCTATTCACTCTTGGCGCATGTGCCTGACTAGGCGCGCGAGCGCCCGGTTAAACCGGCGCCGAACCAGGTGACGACTGGTGGCCCTGGCCGTACGTCTGCGTCTGGTTCGAGCTGGGGGTCGAGTAGTTGACCGGAGCGGATCCGGCCTGCGAACCACCGCCCGCGCTACTCGACGGCGGCTGGCCGTAACTGGGGAAGCCGGTCGGCGGAGTGGTGGGCGTCTGCAGGGTAGGCGAGGGGGTCGAGGGCTGGGCTCCCGTCACCACCGTCGGCTGCGGACCGGACTGCGACGACGGCTGCGGCGCGGATTGCTGCGCCGGCGGCTGCGCGCCGAACCCGCCTGACGCCTGGTTCGCGACCGACGTTGAGATCGCGTTCTGCGTCGGGACGTTGCTCTGGCTCTGCGGCTGGCCCTGACCGGCGCCGTATCCGCCGTACTGGGATCCGTAGCCGGCGGGGGGCGCCTGCTGGGGCGCCTGCAGTCCGGCCTGCGCTGCGGGCTGACCGTAGTAAGGCTGCTGCTGGCCGTACTGCTGCTGCGGGTACTGCCCGTACTGGCCGTATTGCTGCTGGTAGGGGTCGTACTTGGGCCGCGGCGCCGGCGGCGTGATCACGCCCGACTCGAACAGCAGGGCCGCGACGGCCGCGACCGCCTCGAACAGGGCGAAAGCCAGCACCAGGTACGTCGCCCACGACGGCGAGGTATCGCTGCGCGAGTTGACGATGTCGGAGATCGACAGCAGCACACCCAGGACCGAGATGGCGCTGACCACACCCAGGTGGCTGTTCGCCTTGGGCACCAGGCCGACCGCGGCGAGCAGGGCGGCCAACAACGCGGCGACGACCGCGAAGGCCCCACCACCGATGTGCCCCCCGAAACTCGCGAAGTACGCGGCGAGGCCGAGCCCCACTACGGCGTACGTCAGGTACAGGGGCAGCTTGCTTTCGCCGGGCTCCTTGGCGAAGTCGGGCGCGGCGGCCGGCGTAGCGGCTGGGTAGCCCCCGGAGGGCTGCTGCTGCGGCGCCGGTGGATATCCGGGATTCCCGGGCGAGTAGGTCATTGACTCCTCCTGTTGCTTCCCACGCCGGCGTGCTTGGGTTTGCGACGCGATTCGATCAACCACGCTAGCGCACGTTCGGGTGCTGATGCCGGGGCCATTCCCGGGCCGCTTGCCCATCCGGGTAGAACACGTTCTAGATTTCGTACATGGATTACGGCCTCGTGCTTTTCACCAGCGACCGTGGCATCAGCCCGGCGGCAGCCGCCAAGCTCGCCGATGACCACGGCTTCAAGACGTTCTACGTGCCGGAACATACGCACATCCCGATCAAGCGGCAGGCTGCACACCCGACGACGGGCGACGAGTCGCTGCCGGACGATCGGTATATGCGCACGTTGGATCCCTGGGTGAGCCTGGGTGCGGCGTGCGCGGTGACCTCGCGGGTGCGGCTGTCCACCGCGGTGGCGCTGCCCGTCGAGCACGACCCGATCACGCTGGCGAAAAGCATCGCCACGCTGGACCATCTGTCCGGCGGTCGGGTGAGCCTCGGGGTCGGCTTCGGCTGGAACACCGACGAGCTCGCCGACCACAACGTGCCGCCCGGGCGTCGCCGCACCATGCTGCGCGAGTACATCGAGGCCATGCGCGCACTGTGGACGGAAGAGGAGGCAGCCTACGACGGCGAGTTCGTCAAGTTCGGCCCGAGCTGGGCGTGGCCGAAGCCCGTGCAGGCGCACATCCCGGTGCTGGTGGGCGCCGCGGGTAACGAGAAGAACTTCAAATGGATCGCGCGCAGCGCCGACGGCTGGATCACCACCCCGCGCGACTTCGACATCGACGAGCCGGTGAAGCTGCTGCAGGACACGTGGGCCGCCGCCGGGCGGGACGGGGCCCCGCAGATCGTGGCCCTGGACTTCAAGCCGGTGCCGGAGAAGCTGGCGCGCTGGGCGGAACTGGGCGTCACCGAGGTGCTGTTCGGCCTGCCCGACAAGTCCGACGACGAGATCGCCGCCTACGTGGAGCGCCTCGCCGGCAAGCTGGCCGCGCTGGTCTAGCTTTAGCGCGAGCAGACACAAAAGCTCCTCATTTCGGCACGAAATGGGGGCTTTTGTGTCTGCTCAGCGGGGGAAGCAGCGGTTGCCGTAGTCGAAGGAGCGCACCCGCACCCGCTGCCCCAGGGGGTCGCCGTCGGTGAGCAACTTGATCAGCTCGTCGTCCTCGGTGGTCGACAGGAACCGCGTGCCGTCATCCAGCCGGCCGATGATGATCCCCGTCGGGCGCCCGTCGTCGCGGCGCACGGTGTAGGTCTCGACGGTGGCGTGGCCGTCGGGCCGCTCGGTCACCGGGACCGTCGGCGCGCCGTCGATGTGCGCCTGCGACCGCGCGCTGCGGTCCGGCTGCCACTCCGCCGGCGTCGTGGAGTACACGCCGACGGAGTACTTGCTCATCATGCCGCCGTTGGCCCCGACCAGCCCGAATTGCCCTGGCTCGCGGCGCATCCGGGCCACGGTCTCGGCGACGCCGTGCATCGAGTAGTTGTTGCCCGCGCCGCCGAAGAACGGCAGCCCGCCGGTCAGGGTCAGGCCGCGCGGGTCGTTGGGCGCGAGGCCCATGCCGTCGCAGATGTTGAACACCGGCACCGGAAAACAGCTGTACAGGTCGAAGGTGGCGACGTCGTCGATGCCGATGCCCGCCATGTCCAGCGCCCCGCGCACCGCCATCACCGCGGACGGCGCATGCCCCAGATCGGGGCGGTCCAGCATGCCCTGCTCCTGCAGGTCGGCGTGGCCGCGCAGGTACACCCATTTCTCCTCGGGCACGCCCAGCCGTCGGGCCGTCGCGACCGACATCAGCAGCGCCGCCGCACCCTGGTTGACCTGGTCGCGGGCGACCAGCAGCCGCGGGTAGGGCTCCGCGATCATCCGGTTGCGCTCGGTCACGGTGATCAGCTCGTCGGCGCTGTATTCGACCGGCGCGGCGGCGAACGGGTTGGCGGCGGCGACCTTGGTGAAGGGCGCGAACAGTTCACCCATGCGCCGCAGATACTCGGCCGTGCCCAACCCGGTCGCGGCGCGTCGGGCGTTCTCCATCAGCGCGTACTGCGTCGGCGCGTCGACGAGTCCGTGGATCACGGTGTAGCGCGACATCAGGCCCTCGATACCGGACCCGCGGTCTTCCAGGTCGCCGTCGACGGTCTCGCTGAAGTCGGGTTTGGTCTCCGCGCGGGCGAAGTGCCGCAGGGTCGACGTCGCGTCCGAGCCGAACACCAACGCGGCCTCCGAGCGGCCCGCGGCGATCTGGCCGGCCAGCTCGCTAATCAGATGCTGGGGGCCCTGGCCGCCGACGACCTCGAGGATCGCGCGGCGCGGCTCAGCGCCGATGCGCTTGGCCACCGAGCGCGGGTAGTTGTTGGACCGGCCCAGCGGAGCGTTGGCCGCCGGCCCGGAGATCTCGAATTGCCGCAGGGCGGCGATGGTGTCGATGGCCGGCGCGACGGCAGCAGCGCCGCAATCGTCGAGAGCGGCCTGAGCTGCGGCTGCGGCCAGCTCGACGGGTGACATGGCCCGGTAGTCGGGGTCGTCGATGCGCTCGGCCGCCTGCCCGACGCCGACGACGACGGGCGTCCGCGGATCAAGATTCATAGCCTTACTATCTACCGCACCCCCGCGAGCAGACGCAAAAGCCCCTCATTTCCGCAGGAAA
>NZ_JCALCE010000027.1:0-85026 GCF_059812195.1 Mycobacterium sp. NGS68
CAGCGTGCCGCCGTACATCGGCGCACACTCGCGGGCGCGCGACCGCGGGCATGGGGCGGTTTGCCCGCCTTCGCGCGACACGTTGTCGCTGCGAGGCGGGCAAGACTCCCTATGCCGATTTTCTTGTGACGCCTGGGACTCGCGAGCGGCCCCAAATTCGCGGCCCCACCCGCAATGTCACGCAAATTTGAGCGCCCTCGCGGGCCAGCGGCGGGCTGGCGGGCGGCCATCCGGGTCCCCGCGACGGTGCACGACATGCCGGCCAGCGCAGCGTGCCGCCGTACGTCTGCGCGCACACCCGCGGGCACGCGACACGTTGTCGCTACGAGGCGGGCAAAAGGCCATATGCCAATTTCCTTGTGACGCCGCGACCGTTCGAGCCCGACGCGGCGGGCAACGGCACCACCATCGGCGGCACCGCCGACGATCTGATCGTCATCGATAGCACCGGACACACCCTGGGCAATGGCTCCCTCGCCCGACCGCCCAACGGGCAACCAAACTCGCTCGCGCGATCCGACCGATGAACCGAGTTGGGCGCGGTGGCGATCGTCGACGTGCTCGGCAGTGTGCAGGCAGCTCGGTCCTCCAAGATTTTTCCAAGTCGCGCGCCGCAATCTCCCGGACGACGGGCGACTCACTCCTGATCGCTCGACCACCCCTGATCAAGGATAGGAACCGGGAACATGAGGAATGTAACTCGCGTCGCAGCAACGGCCGTCACCGCGATGGCGGTGGCCAGTTTGGTTGGCTGCTCTAGCAATACGTCCGGCGCCAGCAGTGGCCCGGCAATTCCGAAAGTCACCGTCAATGGCCAGTGGCAGACCATCCAAGGCCCAGCGGTCTGCAAGCCGATACGAGGCGGAAGCGGATTCGAAGTCTCCATCGCCACCGACAAGGGCTCCCAGGACATCGGTGTCGAGCTGGCCAAGGATGCTTCGGCGGTATGGTTCGTTCGCATCAGCCATTTCGAGGGCACCAAGGAGTTGCACTGGCTGGAACATGTCACGACCGCCGGACACGCCTCCGCCGTCAAGACGGGCAACAGCTACAAGGTCACCGGCGACATCGCGCCCGCCTACGGCATTCGCGGCCGCACCTATCCCTTCGAGATCGACTTCACCTGCGCGTAGCGGCGCAGCGCCGCCCGGCCCCGGTCAGGTCGGTCCAGAGTCCCGTAAGGCGCTCATACCAGCGCTCCAGCGCGAAGTCGCCGGCACGGTCGCGGGCGGCAACCGCCAGCCGTACCCGCAACCCCTCGTCCACGACCAGCGCGGTCAGGGCGGCAGCGATCTCGTCGGGCCGGCCCGGGCTTACCACCAGCCCGTTGACTCCGTCGCTGACGGCCTCGCCGATGCTGCCGACCGTCGTCGTCACGGGCACCAGGCCGTGGGCCATCGCCTCCAGCAGCGCCATCGGCAGGCCCTCGTCGTAGCTGGGCAGCACGAAAACCTGTGCGGAGGAGAGCAATTCGTCGCGGGACGACGGGTCGAGCCAGCCCGCCACCCGGATCGTCGAATCCAGCCCGGCGGCGGTGACCGCGGCGCGCACCTCGTCCACCTCGCCGTCGCCGGCGAACGTCACGCGCAGCCGCCCACGGACAGCCACGTCCAGCGCCTCGACCGCCGCCAGAACGTCGTAACTGCCCTTGCGCGCGCCCAGGCGGCCGAGCGCGACGGCGTGCACAGGCAACGCACGGGTCTGGGCCACCGGAGCGGCTGGCATGCGTACTGCGTTGTGTAGCACGCTGATCCGCGCAGGCGGGACACCGAGCCGGCTGGCGTACTCGTCGACGTGACCCGTGCCGAGCACCACCCAGTGGTCGGCGACCAGCAGCCGTCGCACCAACGCCTGCACCACCGGAGGCTGGCGGTCGGACCAGCCGCCGAAGTCGTAGCTGTGCGCGTGCACCAGCGCGGGCACGCCGGCCAGCCGCGCCGCCCACAGCGGCACCGACTTGCGCAGCACGCTGCCGCCGTGCGCCAGGTGGACGTGCAGCACGTCGGCGTGGCTGCGCAGCAGCAGCCAGGCGGCGCGCAGCATCCCGCCGATGCCGATCAGTAGACGCTGCACCCGCGAGCCGTCCACGTAGGTCGGCACCACGGTGATGCCGATCCGATCGTCGGGGTGCGCGGCCATCAGGGCGGCTACCGTGGCCATGCCGCCGCGGCTGAGGGGACCGGCCGGCGCGGGACCGACCACCAGCACCCGCAGGCGACTCATGCCGCGACCTCCGCCGGTTCGGGCTCGAGGGCCTCCTCGTCCAACTCGTCGGCCTGCCGCGCGCGCTGCAGGCTGGCGTACGCCATCGCGGCGCCCAGCACCAGGCCGAGCGTCAGGCCGTTGGGCGACTCTTCGGGCAGCGGGTCGACGTTGCACATCACCAGCAGGCCGATGGCGACGGCGGCGCTGATCTTGGCCGGCGCCGATCCACACCGCAGCGCCCGGACCAGCGGCACCATCGCGAACACGATGAATGCCGCCATGCCCACCGCCCCGGCCTTGACCAGCCACCACAAGTAGAAGTTGTGCGCATAGGTCGTGCCCAGCGTCTCGGTGAATCCCGTCGGGTCGTTGCCGAACGGCAGCTGATACGCGTACCCCAGCCCGTGGCCGAATATCGGCGCCTTGGTGAAAGCCGGTATCAGATGGTCGTTTTCGGCCAACCTGTCCAGCGTCGACTGGTCCACCGCGAGCTTGCTGGCCGTCACACCGCCGAGCACCCGGTGGCTGTAGGCGGTGAGCTGCAAGCCCAGCCACGTCCCGGCCGCCGAACGCTGCAGCAGGAACAGCGCCCCGGGCAGCGTCACCGCCAGGATTCCGATGCCGATCGCGATGAAGCCGAACATGCGCCGGATGGCCGACCAGCCCAGGTTGGCCAGGAACGCGACGACGCCGGCGATCGTCGCCGCGATCAGCGTGTTCCGCGAAAATGCCAGCAGCGCAACGATCAACGCGGGCACACCCAGCATGAGATACGTCGAGCCCTTGACCCGCCCGACGACCGTCGCGGCCACCAGTGCGGTGAGCACGGCCACCGCGGGCGTCAGGGCGGTGGTGATGACGCGGGTCGCTGCGTCACCAGTCTCGACGGTTTCCTCGCGGCCGGCCAACCGGATGCCGCTCGCCGAACTCATCACGGCCATGCCCGCCGAAAACCACAGCATCGCCGCGATCGCGCCCATGGCGCCTTTAAGATAATCGCCGCTCACGATCAGCAGCGCCAACACGAACCCGATGACCATCTCCAGCAGGAACGTTGCCTCGCGGACCACGGCCACCGGGGCGTGCCCGGTCTCGAAGCCGACCGCGGTGAAGTACAGCACCACGAAGACGAACATCGCCGGCAGCAGGAAGTCCGTAAACCGCGGTCGCACAAAGGGAATGAGGTAGGCGATGGCCAGCAGCAGCGTCACGTGGTAGGCGTAGATCGACACCGGGCCGAACACCTTGCCGACGTGCAGGCCCTGCGGCAGCGACGCCATCGCGAGGAAGAGCGCGACCCACAGCATCGCCTCCGGCCGCGCCCAGTAGACGACCAGGCAGAATGTCGCGCCGACCAGCAGCGTGCCGTAGACGGTGGTGCGCACCGACATCACGCCGAACAGGAAGCACCCGAACAGGAACAGCCCCAGGATGGCCCCGTTCATGGCCAACCGCTGGCGGCTGCGGAAGTACAGGATCACGTCGAGCCGCTGACCTTGGACCGGTAGGTGCGGGCCGCGGCCTTGGTGTGGCGGGCGACCCGCGCGTCGGTCAGCACGGTCCCGACGATGTTGGCCCCGGCGGCGCGCAGCGCGATCAACGCGTCGGCGAGTTCGTCCTCGGTGGTGCGTCCCGCCCGTACGACCAGCACCGTGGCGTGCACGGCGCCGGCCAGCAGCCCCGAGTCGGCGGTGGCCAGCACCGGCGGCCCGTCGACCACCGTGCGGTCGAAGTGGGTGGAGACCTCCTGCAGCGCGCGGTCCAGGACCTCGGGCAGGTATGCGCTGACGGGCAGGGTCTCCCGGCGGGCCGCGCGCGCCGCCAGCACGAACAGCTTCGCGATCGGAGTGGACTTGACGGCGTCGTCGGCGATCTCCGGGTTGGCCAGCGCGTTGCCCAGGCCCTCGCCGGACTCGACCTTCAGCAGACCGGCGATCACGGGCCGTCGGGTGTCGCCCTCGACGAGCACCACGTCCTCGCCGAGTTCGGTGAACGCCCGGCTCAGGTTCAGCGCGGTCGTCGTCGTTCCCTCCCCGCCGAACGGCGCGACCAGCAGCACCCGACGGGCGTCGGGCCCCATCGCGCGCAGCAGTCGCGCGCGCAGGCCGCGCACCGCGTCGTCGAAGGAGATGTCAGTGCCGTAGCGCGGCGCGCTGCCGCGGTGTCCGGGCAGCTCGGCCAAAGTCCGCAGGCCCGAAAGCTCTTCGACCTTCTGGCGCGTGCGCAGGGTTCGGTCCATGGCCTCGCGGGTCAGCGTCACCCCGATGCCGAGCAGCACGCCGGCGACCAACCCCATCGCCATGTTGCGCATCGGCACCGGCTTGAACGGCGCATCGGGCACCCCGGCCTGCTCCACCACCGTTGCCCGGGCGATCGGCAGCGGCTGGGTCGCCGGCGTCGCGGGCTGGTTCGGGTCGCCGGTCGGCGTCGGGGTGGCAACCACCGTGGTTTCACCCGGCTGGCCTTCCGGGCTCGCCGGCTGGGACGTCTGCGTCGTCGGCGGCGCGCTCGTCTGCGCGCTCGGGCCGCCGGGTCCCTTCTGCTGACCGCCCAGCGTCCCGACGATCATGGTGAACTGCTCGGCCATCGCCTGCGCAAGCGCCGCAGCGCGTTTGGGGTCGGTGTCGGTGACGGTGATGGTGAACAGGGTCGACTTCGGGGTGAAGGTCACCTGGGTCTGGCTCGCGACGACGTCCGGGCTGATGGACAGGTGCAGCTGCTTGACGGCGCGCTCGGCGACGGCATGCCCGCCGGCCACGGCGGCGTACGACGACAACCGCTCCTGTGCGGCCTGGGTGCCCTGGAACACCTGGGTGAGGTCGGTTTCACCGGAGAACGAGATGAGCACGGTCGCCGACGACTGGTAGCTCTTGGTCTGGAACGCGGTGACCGCCGCGGCGCCGATCAGACAGGCCAGCAACGCACTGACGAACAGCTTCCAGTGCGACGCCAGGGTGCGGGCAAAAGTCCGGAAATCCACTAAAAGACCTCTCTAAGACGTCTTTGTGCGCGACTGCACATTATGACGCACGGCGGGACGAGGGCCGTGACGACAGCGCCGCGATGCGCGACAACTCGTCGCCGTCGTGCTCGGCGCTGGTCTCAAACCGGCGCTTGAGCTTCAGCACGGGCGTCTCGAAGAACCGGAAGCTGAGGTAGGCGGCGAGGACCACGACGACGAGGGTGACCGCGAAGAGCAGCAGGCCCTCATGCTCGTGGGTGGCGGCACGACCGACGTTGGCGCACAGGTTGTGCAGCAGGTAGACCCCGTAACTGATCACCCCGACGAACGCCAGCGGCCGCCAGCGCAGGATCGGGTGCAGCGGGGTCCAGTCGACGATGCAGGTGGCCACCACCAACACGACCATCAGCACTTCGACGACCTGCAGCGGGGTGTCCGCGACGATCGCGGCCGCCAACAGCACCGCGGCGACCGGGGCCGACCAGACGCGCCCGACGACCGGGCTGGCCACGACGAAGCCGCGCGCGGTGCTCAGCGTCAGCGCCGCGGCGGCACCCAGCAGGATCGGCAGCGACAGGCTCGCCATGATCCGCCACGGCAACACCTCGGCGTCGGCGACCAGACCGATGCCCTGCGAGACCGCGATCAACACCGCCAGTACGGCCAGTGACGGCCAGATCCGCTTGCCGCCGGTGATCATCAGCGTCGCCACCAGCAGCGGCGGCCACAACAGGTAGAACTGCTCCTCGGTCGCCAGCGACCAGGCGAAGTCGAACGTCTCCTGATGC
Source organism: Mycobacterium sp. NGS68 (assembly GCF_059812195.1). NCBI lineage: Bacteria > Bacillati > Actinomycetota > Actinomycetes > Mycobacteriales > Mycobacteriaceae > Mycobacterium > Mycobacterium sp. NGS68. Next base: position 5,956 of record NZ_JCALCE010000027.1, read on the forward strand.
CCGGACACGGAGAACCAGTTGAACGTGTAGGTCGCGAAGGCAGGCAGGTGATGGAAGAACTCGCTGCCCTCCGCGCTGTGCCGCCGGGTCACTGCGATCAGTGCGATGTAGGCCAGCAGCGTCAGGTAGTACAGCGGGAAGATCCGCAGCGCGCGGCGAGCGTAGAACTTGCGCAACGAGATTCCGCCCGCCGCGCCGCGCTCGCGCAGCAGCAGGCTGGTGATCAGGAAGCCGCTGATCGCGAAGAAGAAGTCCACTCCCAGAAACCCCTTCTGGGAGAACGACGGCCCGGGCGTGCCCGACGTGTGCTGCCACACCACGGCGATGACGCTCAGCGCGCGCAGACCGTCCAGCGCGGTGAACCGGCGCATCGCGGCGAACCGCTCGAAATTCGGCGGTGCCCAACGGGATTCGGGCGCTACTGTTTTCGGCTCTGCTTCCGTTGTCACCGCGCCCTCCCGACGACGCACAGCACGTCGGTGATGACGTCCAGCAACTTCTGGGCGCCGTGCTCGACGGCGAATCGCCGCGCGAAATGGCGCTGGGCTTCGGCGCCGCGCAGCGCCGCGGTCACCGGGTCGGCCAGCTCGTCGAATGCGGCGGCGAGCCCGGCGACGTCGTCGACGCCGATCGGCGGGCAGCCCGGCGGCTGGAACTCGGCCAGCCCGCCGGCGGTGGAGACGATCGGCGTGACGCCCAGCTGCATCGACACCACCTGCACGCCGCTCTGCGACGCGCGCCGGTAGTGCACGATCGAGCCCTTCGCGGTGGCCAGCGCGGGTGCGACGTCGACGTAGCGGTACTTGCCGGGCCGCCGCCGGGTGTGATCAGGCAGGTCGATCCCGTCCAACGGGCCGTCGCCGACGAGCACCAAGTCGTCGCCGCGCCATTGCGGTCCCGCGACGTGCCGCCGCCAGGCCTCGAGGACCACGTCGAGGTTCTTGTACGGGTGCAGCCGCCCGATCATCACGAAGTCGCGGCGGCCCTGCGGGTCGACGAACGGCGGTACCAGCTCGGCGGCGAGGTCGCTGCACAGCGGCAGCACATGACGCCGGGTGCCGCTGACGTCGCGGCGCTCGGCGATCGCGGCGGAGACATGGTCGCTGTAGGTGACGGTCGCGATTGAGCGCGCGCCCCAGCGGTCGAATACGGCCCGCTCGTAGGCCGGTCGGCGCTCGATGCTGTCCTTCGGGGCGTCGTCGTGCACCAGCTGGATGCGCGGCGCCGACCCGGCCAGAGCGATCCAGCGGGGGTCGTTGACCAGCTCGGCGATCACGACGTCGGGCCGGAAGTCGCGGATCCGGCGCCAGGCCGCGAAGCAGGCCGGCCAGGTGGCCGCGGTGCGCACGCGCGGGTCAAGCACCACTTCGTAGTCGCGGGCGGCGTCGGCCTCCGGGTGGTGATGGTCGGTCGTGATCAGCAGCACGTCCACGCCGCGTCGGCGCAGAGCCTCGGCCTGCACGCGCGCGAGAGGACGCATCCACGGCGAAAGCCACAGCACGCGAAGCGGGTCGCGATTGCGGATGCCATGCTGCCGTTCGAGCAGCTGCAGCGTGGTCCGGTCGCAGAGGCGTTCGTCGGCCGAATCGTCACCGCTCAGCACTGTCCCCCCTTAACTGGCGACGGCAAACGCGCATCCGGCGAATGGCTATCAATACATACTTTCAGAATGAACATACCCCCTATTCAGAACCTTCGGTATTGACGCTCGCCACACCAGAGCTGCGTCATCTCTCCGTTTGCTTCTCCGTTTCCACGACCGCGCTGAGCATGTGCCGGTAGAGCCAGCCCAGCAGGGGCAGCGCCGCCTTCGGGGCACCGGGCAGCCGAAGCGCGATCTTGTCGCGCGACGCCAGGCGCGCGTCGCAGTGCAGGCCGTGCCCGCGCATGGTCGCGAGGCTGCCGCGCAGCGAACGGTAGAACGTCTCGTCCTCGCTGAACCGGTGGAAGATCTCGACCCGGTCCCGCAGCGGCAGCTCCGTGAAGTACGGCGCGGCCAGCCCGGCCCGCAGCGACGCCTGCACCGCGCCGCGGCGTAGCGGCCCCTTGGGTAACCAATGGACCAGCGGCGACCGCAGGTGGCTTTCGACGGGGCGCCACTTGGCGTCCCAGATGTGCAGCCCGCTGCCGCCGGGCGCGGTAATCCGCGCCACCTCAGCGGCGAACACGTCGAGATCGGCCACGTGCTCGATCACCTGGTCGGACAACACAATGTCAAACATGTCGTCGGGGAACGGATAGGTGAAGTCGTCGTTCATCACTTGCAGGCGGGCCGGGTCGTCACCGGTGCGCGCCAGATACTCGCGGCCGCGTTCGATGTACTCCGGCGAGATGTCGAGGCCGTAGGCGTCCCAGCCCTCGGCGCGCAGCCACGCGACCGTGTCGCCGCGTCCGCAGCCGATGTCGATGATCCGCACCGATGCCCGGTCCCGCCGCCCGAGCTGCCGCGTCAGATAGCGCTGCACGTATTCCTGTGGCACGAGCGGGGTTTGGATGGCGTGGTTCTTAGTGTCCTCGGCGTGCTCGGCGAAATTGGGCAGCACCGGATTGTCCTGTAGTGCGGGCATAGTGACCTCAATTCACTCCGGTGTCGACCGACCAGCGTCCGTCGAGCTGTGGGTACTTGCGTTGCACCTCGTCGTAGAGGTCCGGAAGGGTGAGCAGCACGTGATCGGGGTCCGCCGCTACGAGTTGTTCCGGCGAGATGATCACCACTTCGGTACCCGGTATCCGGCGGCCCTGCTTGGCCGGTGACGCATCCGCGACCGCGCGTACGAGCTGCCGGTCCACCCCCGCGATGCTGAACAGTGCGACCACGCGTGAGCCGGCGCCGTATCCGTAGACCGTCTGTTGCTCACCGGCTTTCATCAGCAGCCAGTCGCGTAGCTGCGCGACGTGGTCCTGCGCGGCGTGCTGCAGGCGCTGCACGACGTCGGGGTCCGTGATGCCGAACTCCCGCTCGCGCAGCAAGATGTCCCGGACGCGTTCGTCGGGCTCGACCTGGCCGTGCACCGCGGCGATCAACACGGTTCCGCCGTACAGGTCGAACTCCCACGCCGAGGCCACGCTCATGCCGGCGCCGGCGAGCAGGGCGCTCAGCGCCGTCAGCGAGTAGTAGGCAAAGTGGCCGTGCCGCAACGCGTTCCACTGGCCATGGTCGACGATCGTCAACAGGGAGTGGAACTGCAGCAGCAGCACCCCGTCGCGGGCCGTCGTCGCTGCCCGCAGCGCGAAGGCGGCGCGCTGGTCCGGATCATGCATGATGCCAAAGGAATCCAGCACGACGTCAGCGGGTTCGGCCGCGAGTTCAGTGAAGCCCCGCTCGGCCAGCAGCGGCACCCACGTCCCACCGTGCGGGCTGCCGAACTCGCGTACCGTCGTGCCGCGCAACCAGCCCGCGTCGGCGACGCGCGCCACCGCGTCGGCCGCCTGGTCCCGCAGGGCCTGCGGCTCGACGCCGCGCGGCTCGGCGGCCACCGTATCGTCCTCGGCGAGTTGCGCCAGACCGCATTCGGTGCACAGGTCCATCGCCAACGGGTGCGACGACTCCGCAGCGCTCACCGGGTCGGTCGCCGGCGGAAAGTGGTCTCCCGCAGGCACCTTACCCAGATCGAGGACCCGACACAGTTCGGCGCTGCCGCACGCCCGGCAGGCGCTCATCGCAGTGACGCGGCGTGCAGGCTCGGCAGCGGGAAGACGAGCTGACCACCCCACTGCGCGATGTAGCCGAGTTGCTGGGTCAGTTCGGCTTCCAGGTTCCAGGGCAGCGCCAGCACCACGTCGGGGCGGTCCTTGGCGATGCGCTCCGGCTCGTAGATCGGGATCCGCGTGCCCGGCGTGAAGCGGCCGTGCTTGTAGGGATTGCGGTCGACGGTGTACTCCAGCAGATCGCTGCGGATGCCGCAGTAGTTGAGCAGGGTGTTGCCCTTGCCAGGTGCGCCGTAGCCGACGACGCGCTTGCCCTCGGCGCGGCACTGCAACAGGAACCGCAGCAGCGCGTGGCGGGTGGCCTCGGTCTGCGGACGCAGGTTCAGGTAGCCGTCGACCCGATGCAGCCCGGCCGCCTCCTCGGCGCGCAGCACCTTTTCCACCCGAGCGGTCGGCGGTCCGGCGAACTCGGCGTTGCGGGCCCACACCCGGATCGACCCGCCGTGGCTGGGCAGCAGTTCGACGTCGACCACGGCCAGCCCTGCCGTGGCGAGCGCGTTGATCGCCGAAAACAGTGTGTAGTACTGGAAATGCTCGTGGTAGATCGTGTCGAACTGGGCCTGCTTGACCAGGTGCAGCGCATGGTGCACCTCGATGCTGAGCCAGCCGTCGTCGGCGAGCAACCGGCGCAGAGAACGCGTGAAGCCGCGCAGGTCGGGGATGTGCGCGTACACGTTGTTCGCGACGACCAGGTCCGCCGGGCCGTGCTCTTCGCGGATCCGGAGCGCCAGCGCCTCGTCCAGAAACGCCGACACCGTGGGCACGTTGCGCTCGCGGGCGGCGGCGCCGACGTTGAGCGACGGCTCGATGCCCAGGCATGGCACGCCGGCGCCGACGACGTGCTGCAGCAGGTAGCCGTCGTTGCTGGCGACTTCGACCACCAGCGAGTCGCCGTTCAGCCCGAGCCGTGCGACGGCCTGGTCGACGAACGTCTTGGCCTGCTGCACCCAGCTGTCCGAAAACGAGGCGAAGTAGGCGTACTCGGTGAATGTGTCCTCCGGCGTGATGAGGGCCGGGATCTGCAGCAGCAGGCAGTCCTCACACAACCGCAGGTGCAGCGGGAACGTCGCCTCGGGCAGGTCGAGTTCATCTGCGGTGAGGAACTTTTCGCACGGCGGCGTCGCGCCCAGATCCAGCACGCTCAGCAGTCGGCTCGACTCGCAGAGCCGGCACTTCATGGCAGTGTCGTTCGCCGCCGGCGACCGGCGTTCGGGTGCCGGTGTCCGGATGTCGGTTGTACTCATAGGACCTCGTTGATCGCGTCGATGTAGGCGTCAGCCATTGCTTCCACGGTGTAGTGCTTGCTCATTCGCTCGAAGCCGCGCCGGCCGACCGACGGCAGCGCGGACGGGTCGGCCAGGATCGGGGCCAGGCAATCCCGCCAGCCCTGCGCCGAGATGTCGTCGACCAAGAACCCGGTCTTGCCGAAATCGAGCATCTCGGGGACGGCGCACACCGCCGACGACGCGACGGGGATGCCCCGGGCCATCGCCTCGAGGATCACCAGCGGGAACGTCTCGCAGCGGCTCGGCATGCAGAGCAGGTCGGCGTCGGCCAGCGCCGGCCCGGGGCCGTCGGACCAGCCGCGCCAGTGCACCCGCCCGAGCAGCTCGGGCGGGGTCGCGGCTTCCAGCCGCTCGCGGTCTGGGCCGTCGCCGAATATGGAGAGCTTCCAGGGCAATTCGGTCAGCCCGCCCAACGCCTCGATCAGCAGGTGGGGGTTCTTGAACTCCTCGATGCGCGTCAGCATCACCAGGTGCAGCGGGTCGCCGGCCGCGCGGGTGCGCGGCGTCGGGGGACCGGGCACGACGACGCCGTTGGGCGCCACGAAGTGCCGCCGGGTCAGGCGATGGTGCTCGGCCAGCATGTCCCAATGCCGTTGCGCCAGCATGATGAAGCCGTCGGAGCGGTTCATCGCGGCGACCAGGGGCCGCGAGTAGATCGGCATGTCCGGATGGGTGTGCGGCGCCACCAGCCAGCGCCGGTGAGCGCCCGCAGCCCGCCACACCGTGGCGAACCCTGTCTCGGTGTTGGTGTCGCCGCTGATCACCACCGCCGGACCGGCGGGCAGGTCGACGTGCGGTGCCCACCACGGCTGCCGCACCACGCGCACGTTGTGGGGAATCTCCTTGATCAGCGGGCCGAACCGCTGCACGCAGGCGATGGTGACCGGGTAGCCGCGGCGCGCCAATTCGGCTGCCAGCACCGACTTCTGGCGTTCGGCGCCACCGTAGACCAGCCGGTTGGTGGTGATGACGATCGCGGGCAGGTCGGTGCGCTGCTGGGCGCGCGCCGCGCGGCGGACGGCCCGCTTGGACCGCTGCAGCCGGTCCAGCAGCGTCGTCCCGGCGAGGTAGATGTCGCCGTGGTGCACGGTGGACTGGCGTTCGAGCATGAGCGCGGTGTTGGCGCGCAGCAGGTCCTTGTTCCGACGGCGCTCCTCTGGCGACACCTCGCCGCCGTGCGCGTTCGAGACATCGGCGGCATGGGCGTCCGGGGGATTGCCGTGGTCGACGCCGAGCTCGTCGGCCAGCACGATGCGCCAGCCGGCCGCGCGGGCGCGGGTCTGCCAGTCGACGTCCTCCCCGAACAGGAAGAACTCCTCGTCGAAACCGCCGATCGAGTCCCAGGCCGCGCGGCTGATCGCCAGGCAGGCGCCGGCGATGTAGCCGTCGATCTCGTGCGATTCGCCGGGCTGGTGGGCATAGAGCTGCGACAGCGGCGTGCCGCGCAGCGCGTCCGAGTACCCGCTGGCCGCCACCAGCGCGCGGACCAGCTTGGTGCGACGGCGCGCGACGTCCCACGTCACCTGGCGCGGCGCGGCGGCATCGGCCACGGTGGGCGACACGGCGGCGACGCCCGGTTGCTGCAGCACCTCGCGGGTGTGGGTCAACGGCCCGCGCAGCCGGGTGTCGGCGTTCATCAGCAGCAGATCGGTGTCCGGCGGTACGTGCTTGACCAACGCGTTGAACGCCGCGGCGAAGCCCAGATTCACCGGTCCCAGCACCCATTCCACGTCCGGGTAGCGGGCGGCCAGTTCCTTGCGCCCCGGATAGGAGTCGCCGCTGTTCTCGTAGACGTAGACCGGCAGGTAGGGCAGGTGCTCGGCGACGCTGGCCAGGCACTGCTCCACCAGGTCGTGGCTCTTGTAGGTCACGATCAGCACCGCGAGCGGCCGCTGCGTCAGCACGGTGTTCGCGTCGGCGGCAGTCGATTCCAGATACTCGGTTTTCATGTCACCACCTCTTTCCGGTAGAGCGAGGTCAGCGTCGACCAGTTGACGGGGCCGACCGCCAGGCTGACGGCCAGGTACGCCGCCGCGGCGGCGCCCAGGGCCACGACCACGTGCTGACCCGAAAGCAGCAGCGCCACAGCGGCGCTGGCGGCCGTGGGGACCAGCACCCGCAGTACGAACGGCACCGGCGTCCGGTAGCCGCTTTCGCGGCGCAGCCGCCGGCTGGCCAGCACCAGGCCGAACAGCTCCGTGCACACCAGCGCGGCTCCGGCGCCCACCGCGCCGAACCGGCTGTCCAGCAGCAGGTTCAAGGCGATGTTGAGCGCCAGCGCGACCAGGAACAGCCGGAAGAAGAACCGCTGCTGGTGGCTGGCGAACAGGCCCTGGCCCAGCGTCCCGGACACGAAGCGCAGGGCGACCGCGATGAACAGCAGGCCCAGCGTCGGCGCACCCCGATCGACGTACGCCTGGTCGCCGAACAGGCCGATCAGCGGGCCCGCCAGCAGCGCGCCGACGACGGCGACCGGTACCGCCACAAAGGACATCAGCTCGACGCTGCGGCGCATGAAGCGCGCGAAAGCCTCGACGTCACGGGCGAACAGCGTGGTGGCGCTCGACAGGGTGGACTTGAGGAAGAAGGTTGACAACGCCTCGGTGTTGAACGCGACCGTGTAGGCCAGCCCGTAGACGCCGACCTCGGCGTGCGAGCTCACCAGCGACAGGATCACGCCGTCGGTGCGCCAGTACAGGATGCCGACCACCATGACGCCCATCAGCGACAAGCTCTCCCGCAGCAGGTCTTTGGCCTCCCGCGGCGCGAAGACCGGGCGCAGCGAGATGTGCCGCGAGGCGGCGGTGCCCTGGATCAGCAGTTGCAGGACCGGCGGGATGAGCTGGGCGACGGCGAACCAGATGACGTCGGCGCGCTGGGTCACCAGCCAGGCGACGGCGGCCAGCGTGGCCACCCGGCCCGCGACGTCGGAAAAGGCCACCGCGGAGAACCGGACGGTGGAGACGAACACCGGGTCGAACCGGGTCCGCATGGTCAGCATCAACAGCTGACCCGACAGCACCACCAGCATGACGCGCACGTCGGCGTCCCGGTAGATCAGCAGCCCGCACAGCGCCGCGATGGTGGCCAGCGGCACGCAATACAGCAGGGACAAGCCACTATTGACGCGGACCAGCCGTTCGAGGTCGCCGCGGCCGGAGGTCACCCGGCGCACGATGACGGTGCCGATACCCAGGTCCGCGAGGCTGGTCCACATGCCGATGAAGGCGACGGCGATGGTCAACTGGCCGTATCGGCCGGGGCCCAGGTAGCGCGCGGTCATCGCCACCGAGATCACCGAGGCCAGCATGCCCAGCGCACGGCAGGCCAGCTGGATGATGACCGCGTGCGCGATCCGCGCCGGCGGCGCCTCGGGCCGCGGCCCGGTCTCCGTGGCGGTTTCGGTGGCGGACTCAGTCACGACTGCCCGCCATCAGTACGCCCCGTCCCTGGCGAGCACGGCCTTCAGCGTCCGGCCGATGATCACCAGATCGCCTGCCATCGACCAATTGTCGACGTAGGACAGGTCCAGCCGAACCGAGTCGTCCCAGGACAGGTCCGAACGGCCGCTGACCTGCCACAGCCCCGTGACGCCCGGCTTCACCAGCAGCCGCCGCTTGACCTCGCCGGCGTAGTTCTCCACTTCGCGGCGCAGCGGCGGGCGCGGCCCGACGACGCTCATGTCCCGCTTGAGCACGTTGATGAACTGCGGCAGCTCGTCGATGCTGAAGCGGCGCAACAACTTGCCGATGGGGGTGACCCGCGGGTCGTCGCGGATCTTGAACAGCATGCCGCCGGCGCTCTCGTTGAGCGGCATCAGCCGCTCGAGTTGGGCGTCGGCCCCGTCGACCATCGTGCGCAGCTTGAGCATGGTGAACGGCTCGCCGTCCAGGCCGATGCGTTCGGCGCGGTAGAAGACCGGGCCCCGGCTGGTCAGTTTGATCCAGATGGCGGCCGTGACGAGCAGCGGCGACGCGACGGCCAGCGCCGCCAGCGCGAAGCAGAAGTCGAATGCCCGCTTCTGGAACCGTTGCGTCCCTTCGTATTGCGGCTTGTCGACGTGCAGCAGCGGGAATCCCGCGATGGGCCGCAGCGTGAGTCGCGCTCCGGCGACGTCCATCACCCCCGGCGACACCACCAGGTCGATGTCCATGGTCTCCAGCTGCCACATCAGCTCGCGGATGCCCTGCACCCCAAAGTGTTCGGTGTGCGTGACGGCCACGGTGTCCGCGGCGCAGCTCTCGATCGCGGCCACCGCGGTGGTCTCGTCGCCCAGGATGGGGATTTCCTGGCCCTGGATCGTGAGCGTTTCGCCGCGGGGCGGTCCGTAACCCGGGATGCACACGCCGACGACGACATAACCGTCCTTCGGGTTGCGGATCAGCTCGTGGGTCAACTGCGAGACGCCGGTGCGGCTCCCGATCGCCAGCACCATGGTCTGGCAGTGGCCCTTGGCGCGTTTGCGCCACACGTACTTGCGCCACAGATTGCGGCTCGTCAGCAACCCGAGGGTGCCGACCGGAAGCGCGACGGCCAGGTAGCCGCGCGCCAGGTCGATCTTGGCCAGCAGGGTGACCATCGCGATGATCCCGAACGTCCAGAACGACGCGCTGGCCAGGCGCCGGTACTCGTCGATGCCCGAACCGATGATGCGGGGCGAGCGGGTGTGAAACACCGCGATCGACGAAAGCCACAGCGCCGCAAAGAGACACGAGAACAGCGTCATCACCGGGCCCGGGTAGCCGGACGCATTCGGCGCGTCGCCGAAGCGGACGTACTGGGCGAGCGCGACCGCCGCGCAGACGATGACCGTGTCGGTGATGCGCAGCCGGCCCGCGTACTGCTGCTGCCAGCGCGAGACGACTTTGACGCGCGGCTGCCGCGTCGGGTGCGCGTTGACCGGCGACAGGCCCTCCAGAGCCCATAGCGTCGTAATCATGCTGGCCGCCTTCTCGGTTACGCGGACGCCGCTTCGGCCGCGGCGCTGGCTATTTCGGCATGATCATGAACGGACGAGTCGGGCGCACCGACGTAGTAGACGCCGGGGTAGCAGATCAGCTGGGCGCGGGCCGCGCGCAGCAGGGCGAACGGACCCTGCAGCAGGTAGCGACGGGCCAGGCGGCGCGGTTCGCGCGTCAACCGGAAGAACCACTCCAGGCCGAACCGCTGCATCCACACCGGAGCCCGCTCGGTCATCCCGGCCAGGAAGTCGACGGCGCCGCCGCACGGCAGGAAAATCCGCGCGCCCGTCGCATGCCCGTGCCGGTCCACCCACTGCTCCTGGCGGGGCTTGCCGAGGCTGACGATCAGGATGTCGGTGCGCGCATCGCTGATCTCCGCTGCCAAAGCGTCGGAAGAGGTTTCGATGTCGTCGGGGTCCGGCGCCCACATTCCCGAGACATCCAGCGCGGGATACTGCTCGCGCACGTGCTGCGCCAGCAGTTGCTGGGTCGCCGCGCTGCCGCCGAAGAAGCCGACGCGCTGGCCGGTGTTCTCGGCCAACGCCAGCACGGCCGGCAACAGGTCGGCGCCGGTGACCCGGGGCCAGGGCTTGGCGGTGAGCAGTCGGCCGCGCCAGGCGATCGGCATGCCGTCCGCCAGCAACAGCCATTCCAGCCGCCCGGCGGGCGCGGCGCCCAGACTGCGGAAGTGGTGCAGGTGGTCCAGGTTCACCGAGCCGACGGCCAGGCCGGGGCCCTGGGATCGCAGGCGCGCGGCGATGATCGACAGCACCTCGGCAGTGTCGCAGCGCTCGACGATGCTCCCGCTGACGACCATGCGGACGGGGGTCGTCGTCATGACGCCGCGCTCTCGGCGGGCGCGCTGTCTGGAGCCTGAAGAGACGGCGTCAACCCGATTTTCGCGGCCGGCCAGCTGGCGTCCTTTTCGGACATCACGGTGACCGGAAGCGGCCACTTGATGCCGAATGCCGGGTCGTCCCACCGGAACCCTTCTTCGCCGGCCGGCTCGTAGGGACCGCTGACCTGGTAGAGGACCTCGGTGTCGTCGGTCAGGGTCTGGAAACCGTGGGCGACGTACGGCGGCAGGAACAGCGAGCGGCGGTTTTCAGCGCTCAGCTCCACCATCACGTGCTTGCCGTAGGTCTGCGACTCGGGGCGCACGTCCACCGCGACATCCATGATCGCGCCGCGCGTGCAGCGCACCAGCTTGGCCTCGGCGTGCGGCGGCACCTGGCGGTGCAGGCCGCGCACCGTGCCACGGGTGTAGTTGAAGCACATATTCGTCTGGGAGACTTCGGGTATCAGCCCGTACCGACCGAATTCCTCGGCGCAGAAGGACCGGGAGAAGAAGCCGCGGTGGTCCCGGTGCGGCTCCAGGTCGATGATGGTGACCCCCGCGACGGCAGTGGGCGTGTACTTCACGACGCGTCCTTCCAGAACAGTCGCTCGTCGACCTGTCCGGTCTTGAGCAGGTACTGGATTTGCTTGAGCCGGGTGTGCCCGCGGCCGTGAAAGGTTTCCGGGTCCATCGCGATGTTCTGGAAAACGCGGTGCAGTTGGGCGGCGCCGGCGGCCACGTCCCAGGCGGCGCGGAAGTCGCCGAATACCTCGTGGATCTTGCCGAATGCCACCCGGTAGCTGCGGTTATCGGCGCTGGGGGGCCCGAAAGTCAGTTCACAGCCGGGGAACTCGGCGCTGACCGCCTCCGCGATCTCGCGGACCGTGCGGTTGTTCTCGTCGCTGCCCACGTTGACCACCAGGGCGTGCACGGTCTGCCGGTCGGCGCGCAGCGTGCACCGGATCGCCTGTGCGATGTCCAGCGCGTGCACCAGCGGGCGCCAAGGCGTGCCGTCGCTGGTCATCGCGATGCGGTGCTCGGTCCACGCGAGGCCCGCGAGGTTGTTCAGGACGATGTCGAACCGCATCCGCGGCGACGCGCCGAAAGCCGTTGCGTTGCGCAGGAACGCGGGGGAGAAGTCGTCGTCGGCCATTGCGGTCAGGTCGCGCTCGACCAGCGCTTTGCACTTGGCGTAGGGCGTCAGCGGGTTGACCGGGCTGGTCTCGTCGACCGTGCCGTCGGCGATGCCGTAGACGCTGCACGACGACATGTAGACGAACCTGGTGACGCCGGCGCGCTTGGCGCACTCGGCCAAATGCACACTGCCCTGGTGGTTCACCTCGTACGTCACGTCGCCGATCAGGTCGCCGATCGGGTCGTTGCTCAGCTCGGCCATGTGCACGATCGCGTCGAAGCCGCGCAGGTCGTCGGCGGTCACGTCGCGAATGTCCTTGACCAGTGTCGCCGGAGTCGTGTCGTGCGTGCTACCGGCCAGCGGCCCGGGGCACAGCCAGCCGGCCTTGTAGTAGCCGGTGTCCAGCCCGACGACGTCGTGGCCGTCCTCCAGCAGCAGCGGCGCGAGAAGGCAACCCAAGTACCCGTCTGTGCCGGTGACCAGCACTCGCATGTGATGTCCCTTCGGTCGGTCTAGACGGGGTATGGCGGGCGACGGGCTAGTTCAGCGATGCGATGGCACTCGTTGACAGCACGGCCTTCTCGACGATGAACGCCTCGGCGTAACGCGCCCGGCACTGCACGCCGCGCACGCGCATCAGGCCCAGGAACGCCTCGTCGTCAAACCAGTCGTGGTCCGTCTGCGATACATAGGCCTGCGCGAGAAGTCGGGTCTTCTGCCGCGCCACCTCGTCCGGGATCGGCACGTAGACAGTGGGATTCGGCAGGTCCGACTCCCACTTGAGGATCTCGTAGCCCAGCACCAGGTGAGAGCGGAACTCGGTCGGGATGAGTTCGCCCAGCAGCCGGTGATCCTGGTGGAAGTCCTCGCGCTGCGGACCCAGCACCAGGTCGGGTTCGCAGGTGCGGCGGAACTGGGCCAGGTGGTGCTTGACCTGCCGCCAGTGTTCGGGCAGGTGGCCGTCGGGCAGGTTGAGCACCGTCAGGTGGACGTCGGTGTTGGGCAACAGCGCCGCGAAGGCGGCCTTCTCCTCGATCTCCCGCTCGGTGCCCGCGCCGGTCAGCACCAGCGCGTGCACGACGACGGACGGGTTGTTGCGCGCGATCTGCATCAACGTGGCACCGGCGCCGATGACGATGTCGTCGCAGTGTGCGCCCACGGCGGCAACGACATTGGTGGTGCCGGCGGTCAGGGGCATCATGATCGGCATCCCGCCAGCGACTGCTCCCACACCATCCACGGCCGGCTTCCCGAGTTGTAGTCGGCGTCGAGTTCGGCTCGCTCCTTGAAGGTGTCGGCCGGTTTCCAGAAGCCGCCGTGCTGGTAGCCCAGGAGTCGGCCGGTCCCGGCCAGTGCCATGCACGCGTCGCCGACGAGGTCGCCGTTCTCCGGGATCAGGTCGATGACTTCCTGTTTGAGCACGAAGTAGCCGCCGTTCACCCAGATCGGGAACTTGGTCACGGGCGCGATCTCCTTGATGTCGCCGTCGGTGCTGACGTCCACGCAGTGGAACGACGATTGCGGCGGCACCGTGAGCATGGAAGCCGCTGCGCCGCTGTCGATGAGCCGGTCGATCATGGTGTCCAGCGGGGCGTCGGTCAGCACGTCGGCGTAGTTGGCCAGGAAGTACTCGTCGTCGCCCAGGTACTTGCGGACCCGGCGGAGCCGCTCACCGATCGGCGACTCCAGCCCGGTGTCGACGAAGGTGATGGTCCAGTCCGACATGTCGGAGTCGAGCAGCTCGATCTCGCCGGCGCGCATCACGAAGTCGTTGGACTCCATCTCGCGGTAGTTGAGGAAGAAGTCCTTGATCATGGTCTGGCCGTAGCCGAGGCACAGGATGAAGTCCTTGTGCCCGTAGTGCGCGTAGTAGCGCATCACGTGCCACAGCAGCGGCCGGGGCCCGACCATCTGCAGCGGCTTGGGCACCAGATCGCCGTCGGTGCTGCGCATCCGCATGCCGTAGCCGCCGCAGAAAAGCACGACCTTCATGACACCCACCCCTTTACGCGACGGTCGCTCGCGGATGCGGGCAACATGATTCGAGAAGTCTGCATACCAGACATACTCATATCCACGATTCTACATACTTTTAGAATGAACAGAAGCACATCTTGCGGCGGTTGGTATCCGGGCTGCCGGATTTTGGTGGCCATCGTCATGCCTGGTCAGATGACTGCCGAGCCGTAGCCGCCGGACGGCGGCTGGGCCATCACGGTGGGCACCATCCCGTAGCGCGGGCCGGGGGCGGTGCCCCCTCCGTTGGCCGCCCGGGGCACCCCGCCCAGCATGCTGGGCGGCATCTGCGACAGCGGGCCCATGCCGCCGTTCTGCAACGCCGCGCCCGCGCTGGTCAGGTGCGCCGTGGGGATCACGCTGGTCCAGGCCGGCGGCACCGAGAGCGAGCCCAGCGTCGCTGCCTGACCCATGCTGCCCAGCGCGCCCAGGCCGGCGTCCGCGGCCAGCCCCGCCGCGCCGGCCGCCTGGGCCGCCCCCTCCGCCGCCGCCGCCGCGGCATCGCCCGCAGTCTGGGCCGCGGTGGAAGCCAAGCCCTGCAGCGTCTGGGCCATTCCCAGCACGCTGCTGAGTCCGAAGAGCGGCATGATGCCGATATTGGTCAGAGTCGAAATGAAGGTAAGCCCGTCCGTGCCGGAAAGGCCCGAGAGCATCGACGCGGGCGTCAAACCGCCGGTCAGACTGCTCAATACGGCCCCGAGGCCGCCGGTGCTGGCGGCCGGGGCCGCGAGGCCCTCCAGCGCGGCGGGCACGGAGGCCACCAGTTGCGACAGCGTCGACTGCGACGCCCCGGCCTCGGTGGCGGCCGCGGCGACCGCGGTGCTTTGCGAGGCCACCCCGGTGGGGTCGGTGACCTGCGGCGGCGACGTAAACGGGGTGAGCGTCGAGGCGGCCGCCGAGCTTCCGGCGTAGCCGTACATGGCCGCCGCGTCCTGGGCCCACATCTCGCTGTAAAGGGCCTCGGTGGCCGCGATCGCGGGGGAGTTCTGGCCGAAGAAGTTGGTGGCGGTCAGCATCGCCAGCAGGGCGCGGTTGGCCGCGATGACCGGCGGCGGCACCGTCATCGCGAAGGCCGACTCGTAGGCCGCGATGGCGGCCCTGGCCTGCGACGCGGCCTGCTCGGCCTGTCCTGCCGTCGCGCCCATCCAGAGCGCGTAGGGGGTGGCGGCGGACGCCGCGGCCACCGCGGCCGGACCGAGCCACGGCCCGCTGGTCAGGCCGGTAATCACCGACTG
Organism: Mycobacterium sp. NGS68; assembly: GCF_059812195.1. Taxonomy (NCBI): domain Bacteria; kingdom Bacillati; phylum Actinomycetota; class Actinomycetes; order Mycobacteriales; family Mycobacteriaceae; genus Mycobacterium; species Mycobacterium sp. NGS68. The sequence continues at coordinate 21,135 of NZ_JCALCE010000027.1, forward strand.
GTAGGCCGACGTCGCGAACTGCAGGTCGGCGGCGAGCTCGTCCCAGGCAACCGCGGCGGCCAGCAACGGGCCGGCGCCGGCACCCGCATACATCCGCGCGGAGTTGATCTCCGGCGGTAACGCCCCGAAATCCATCATTGATGGGCCCCCCAGCCCGCTAAAGCGCCGCGACCGCGTTCGCGGCCTCGGTGGCGGCGTACGAGCCGGAGCTGATGTTCAGGGCTTCGACCAAGAGCTGGTGAATCGCCGCGGCCTGGGCGCTTACCGCCTGGTACATCTGCGCGTGGGTCGCGAACTGCATGGCCGTCAGGGCCGACACCTCGTCTGCGGCGGCCGGCACGACACCGGTGGTGGGGGCTGCCGCGGCAGTGCTCCCGGCGTCGACGCTCGTCCCGATGCTCTGCAGGGTGGCGGCCGACGCCGCGAGGGCCTCTGGCTGTGCGGTCACGAACGACATGCGTTTCTCCTAACCCGAACCCATCGACCTAACCTGCCCGAACAAACCGGCAGCCACACGATTCAGGATTCTACATACTTTTAGGATGGCTTGCAGCCTGAGATATGACTCGGAGTATTTCGTTTCGTGGTTCTGGTTTCCTGGCGTCGGAACTCCGGGGGCGGGTGGCGTCCTGCTAACCTCAGAAGCGACCAAGACACGTCAGGACGTGCTGTTTCTTAACCGAAAGTGTGCCCCTGCGCGAGGAGGGCATCGTGAGCGTGAAGGCGATCCGACCGGCCCGGTATCCCGGTTTGGACACCCGCGTTTGCTGTCTCCGGGCCGTGATTAGTGACCGAAATCACCCCGGCGCCGCACGGGCGAGTCGCTAGCTCCGATGACGACCAATACGCCGGATGGCCGCGCCGATACGACGCGGCGCCAGATCTTGCGCGCGGCCTCGCATCAGTTCGCTCGTCGCGCGTACCACGACGTCGGCCTGGACGACATTCTCGCCGAGGCGGAACTCACCAAGGGCGCGATGTATTTCCATTTCCGGTCCAAGCACGCGCTGGCGGTGGCGATCATCGAGCGACAGACGACCGAAGGTGCCGTGACGTTGGAAGACGTTATGGCCCGCAAACTTTCGGGCCTGGAGACCCTGATCGACGTCTCCTACCTGATCGCCGTGCAGGACATCAAGACCGATGCCGTTCGCGCGGCCATGAACCTGCTCGAATCGGTCGGGCGGTCGGAAGGCCTGCAGGAGAGGCTATTCGACCAGTGGATCAAGGCGTTGGCCACGATCGCCGAGCACGCCATCGTCGAGGGCGACATCGACCAGCGTTGTGATCCCTTGGATCTGGGCCGACTGATCGTGTCGTTGCACATGGGACTGCGCCAGACCAGCGACCTGGACGAGCCGGAGCGGTTTCTGCTCGACCTCGAGAAGAGCTGGGTCGTGCTGCTCAAGGGCGTCCTGCAACCGGACCGGATCGACTACTTCCGCCAATTCGTCAGGCGTCGAACAGCACTCGCGATCAACACCACCTCGGTCGACTCCGAGGGTAATTGACTCAAACGGCAATTCCCCCATCGGAGCTGATAATGCCCTGTAGTCTTAGTCCTCTGTCCGGAAATCGAAGAAGCCGAGCTACGGACGTTCAGAGAGTTCGTTAGCAACGCCGGAGGTACAGCAACGGATGGCGCGTCAGCTTCGATCCGAAGCCACCCGGCGACGGATACTCGATGCTGCGATCGAGGTGTTCGGCGAGGTCGGCTACCCGGCCGCCGCGTGGGGAACGATCATCGAGCGCACCGGGATGACCAAGGGCGCCTTGTATCACCACTTCGATTCCAAGGAATCGCTCGCCTCGGCGATCATCGAAGAAGGCGCGGACACGATCCTGGCCGCGTTCCGCAACGTATGTGGCTCGTCGTCGCCGGCGCTGGAGAACATGATTCACGGCACGTTCACCATCGCCAACGTGCTCAGCTCCGACAAGATGGCCCGCGCCGCTGAGCAATTGACCGCTGCCCTGGGCGGATTCAACGAATCGGCCGCGCGCTTTTGCGCCGGCCTGGTTGCGCTGATGGCCGACCAGGCCCGCCGGGCGACGGTCGAGGGGGACCTGCGGCGCGACATCGACGCGACGGTGGTCAGCGAGTCGATCGTGGGGGCCATGCTGGGGATGCGGCTGCTTTCCAACGCGATCGCCGACAACCGGCTGGAAGGCGCCAGCGGGCGTGATCGCGACGGCGCCTTTGCCGGGCGGACCGGACAATTGTGGGCGCTGGTGCTCGACGGCATCACCACCGAGGCGTCGCTGCCGTATTTCCGTCAGTTTCTCGCCCGCGAGGCGCTCCGTCACGCGCCGCCGCCGCCCGTCGTGGCGGCCGACATGGACTAGCCGAGACTGGTTAACCGTACTGCCAATACGGCAAAACGCTGAAATACATACTTTTGGTCTACCGAGCGCCGGCGGGGTCCGCCCTCAGCGCTCCTCTTCCCACAACTGCTCGGTCAGGTCCTGAAACGCCGCGAGTGCGAACTGGTCGTCCGCGCGCATCACCGCCGACTTGCTCATCAGCGCCCGCACGACCGACCCGTCCTTATGGGCCAGTTCGACCACCATATTGGCCAACGCGTGGACCACGGACAGCAGCGAGTCCGACGCCGGAGCCTGGTGGAAGATCTCGTGGAACCGCAGCGAGAGCACCTCGTCCGCGTCGAAGCCAACCATCTCGGCGAACGCGCTGTTGGTGAACAGGATGCTGCCGTCGTGCCCGATGGCCAGCACGGGAACCGGGATACGCTCGAGCACCACCAGCGCGGGCAATTGCTTCAGCGTGGTCATCGGCGATTGGCTGTGCTGCCGGGTCTGACGTCGGTCCACGGGCGCAATTATTCCGCATGTCGGCAGTTAGTCGGGACGGTAATTTTTCGCCGGGGCGCCGACGGGTCTCGCGTGGCCGCCCTCAGGTGCACCGACGGCGCGCCCGCGGCAAGCCGGGAGAACACCGAATATTGCGGTGCTGCAGGGCAATTCGGCATTTCGAGTAGATGCCCTCACCCGGTGTCCGCGGCCCCGCGCCGCGCGGCCCGAATTCATAGCGTCCCCTTAAACCGCTCAAGACGTACAGGCGCCTAGGGCGTGTCCGGCCATGCCTCAGTCGCGGGCCATTCGCATCGCCGAGCGCGGGCGTGCGATCGCCACTACTCGCCCGGTGGCGCCGGCGGCTGATAGCGCGGAAAGACCCCGGTGGGCGGGGGCAGCGGCGTGCCGGGGACCAGCCGCGTCCCGATCTCGGCGAACGAACGCCGGCTTTGGTCCTGCCCGAGCAGGTCCAACAGCCTGCCGGCCGATTCCGGCACCACCGGCTGGGCCAGCAGCGCCGCGATGCGGACCACCTCGCAGGTCACGTAGAGCACCGTGCGGAACCTGTCCTGGTCGGCCTCGGCCTCGCTCTTGCGCAGCACCCACGGCTCCTGCGCCGAAAAGTACTTGTTGGCGTCGCCCAGCATCAGCCAGATCGCCTCTAGCGCCAGGTGCATCGCCTGGGCGTCGAAGTTGACGCGCACCCGCTCCAGCAGGCCGTCGGCCACGGCCAACAGCTCCGAATCCGCGGGGGTGAACTCGCCGGGTTCGGGCACCGTCCCGCCCAGGTTCTTGGCCACCATGGACAGCGAGCGTTGGGCCAGATTGCCCAGCTCGTTGGCCAGATCGGCGTTGATCCGGGCGATGATCGCGTCTTCGCTGTAGCTGCCGTCCTGCCCGAACGGGACTTCGCGCATGAGGAAGTACCGCACCTGGTCCACGCCGAATTGTTCGACCAGGGCGATCGGGTCGGCGGTGTTGCCCACGGACTTGCTCATCTTCTCGCCGCGGTTGAGCAGGAACCCGTGCGCGAAGACCCGGCGTGGCAGCTCGATTCCGGCCGACATCAAGAACGCCGGCCAGTACACGGCGTGGAACCGGATGATGTCCTTGCCGATGATGTGCAGGTCCGCGGGCCAGAAACGGCGAAACGACTCCGAATCGGTGTCCGGAAAGCCGACCCCGGTCAGGTAGTTGGTCAGCGCGTCGATCCAGACGTACATGACATGGTCGGGATGCCGGGGCACCTGCACACCCCAGTCGAACGAGGTCCGCGAGATGGACAGGTCCCGCAGCCCGCCGGATACGAAGCTGACCACCTCGTTGCGGCGAACGTCGGGTTGGATGAAGCCGGGGTTCGCCTCGTAGTGGGCCAGCAGCTTGTCGGCGTACGCCGAGAGCCGGAAGAAGAAGGTCTGCTCCTCGGTCCAGGTCACCGGGGTGCCGGTTTCCGTGGCCACGCGGACGCCGTCCACCACCGCGGTCTCCGATTCGACGAAGAACCTCTCGTCGCGCACCGAGTACCAGCCCGAATACGAGTCCAGGTAGAGGTCGCCGGCCGCCTCGATGCGCCGCCAGATCTCCTTGGCCGCCTCGTGGTGATCGGCGTCGGTGGTGCGGATGAAGCGGTCGAAGGAGATGTTCAACTTCTCCTGCAGCCGCTGGAACACGTCGGAGTTGCGACGGGCCAAGGCGGCGGTGGGCATGCCCTCGGCCTCCGCGGCCTGGGCCATCTTGAGGCCGTGCTCGTCGGTCCCGGTCAGGTAGCGCACGTCGAAGCCGTCGAGCCGCTTGAACCGCGCGATGACGTCGCTGGAGATGAACTCGTACGCGTGCCCCAGGTGCGGCGCCGCGTTGGGGTACGTGATCGCGTTGGTGACGTAGTAGGGCTTCATCGACAGCCACCTTATTGTGTGGCGGGTGAGTTCGAACCGCCCGCCACCGCCCGCTCCGGAGCCGTTGTCGCCTTTGGTCGACGCGCACACCCACCTGGATGCGTGCGGTGCCCGCGACGCCGATGACGTCCGGGCCATCCTTGACCGCGCCGCGGCCGTCGGCGTGCGGGCGGCGGTGACCATCGCCGACGACCTGGATTCCGCACGCTGGGTCACCGAGGCGGCCGGGTGGGACCCGCGGGTGTACGCCGCGGTGGCGTTGCACCCGACGCGCGCCGACGCGCTCACCGACGACGCCCGCGCCGAGATCGAGCGGCTGGTGGCTCATCCGCGGGTGGTGGCCGTCGGCGAGACCGGCATGGATCTGTACTGGCCGGGCCGCCTCGACGGGTGCGCCACGCCCGCGGTGCAGCGCGAGGCGTTCGCCTGGCACATCGACCTGGCCAAGCGGATCGGAAAACCGCTGATGATCCACAACCGGGACGCCGACGCGCAGGTGCTCGACGTGCTGGCCGCCGAGGGGGCCCCGAACTCGGTGATCTTTCACTGCTTCTCGTCCGACAGCGCGATGGCCCGTCGCTGCGTCGACGCGGGGTGGCTGCTCAGCCTGTCCGGAACGGCCACCTTTCGCAACGCTCGGGCGCTGCGGGAAGCGGTGCCGTTGATACCCGTCGAGCAGCTTCTGGTGGAGACGGACGCGCCATTTCTGACGCCGCATCCCTACCGGGGAGCAGCGAATGAACCGTACTGCCTGCCCTATACCGTGCGGGCCATCGCTGAGCTGGTGGATCGCGCTCCGCTAGAATTGGCGCGAATCACTGCGAGCAATGCCGCTCGGGTCTACGGGATTCGGGTGCCGACCGAATAGTTTTCTTCGGGTTTTGCAGGCATTCCGTTTCGGGAGTTGCTCAGCCTTGGCTGATTCGTTACCGTCTTGTGATCATACGGGTGGGCCTCTGGGCCCTTTTTGTCGTTAAGAGCTGGAAAAGGTCGTTGAAGTGGGTGCTGAGGTCGGGGACAGCCGGTCGTTGAGTGTGCTGGCGCGGTTGAGTCAAACGCCGTCGCCTACGTTGCGGTTCCTCGTCGGAGGGCTGCTGTTGGTGTTGGCCTTCGCGGGCGGGTACGCGATCTCGACCGCCAAGAAGGTGACATTGACGGTCGACGGGACCGTCCTGCGGGTGACGACCATGAAGTCGCGGGTCATCGACATCGTCCAGGAGAACGGCTTCGCCGTCGGCGAGCGGGACGACCTGTATCCCGCCGCGGATGTGAAGGTGCACAACGCCGACCAGATCGTGCTGCGCCGCAGTCGGCCGTTGCAGATCTCGCTGGACGGCAAGGAGCCCCGGCAGGTCTGGACGACGGCAGCCACCGTCGACGAGGCGCTCGCGCAGCTCTCGATGACCGACATGGCTCCGGCGGCGGCCTCCCGCGGCAGCCGGGTGCCGTTGGCCGGGATGGCGCTGCCGGTGGTGAGCGCGAAGACGGTGCAGATCAACGACGGTGGCGTGGTGCGCACGGTGCACCTGCCCGCGCCGAACGTGGCGGGGCTGCTGAACGCCGCCGGCGCGCCGCTGGTCGACAGCGATCAGGTGGTGCCCAGCGCGACGGCGCCGATCGTCGAGGGCATGCAGATCCAGGTGACCCGCAACCGCATCCAGCGGGTCACCGAGCGGATCCCGCTGCCGCCCGCCTCCCGTCGTATCGAGGACCCGGAGATGAACGTGAGCCGCCGGATCGTCGAGGACCCGGGCAGCCCGGGTGTGCAGGACGTGACGTTCGCGGTGGCGACGGTCAACGGCGTCGAGACCGGGCGACTGCCCATCGCCAACAGCGTCGTGACGCCGGCGCGCGAGGCTGTGTTGCGGGTCGGCACCAAGCCGGGCACGGAGGTCCCGCCGATCACCGACGGATCGATCTGGGACGCCCTGGCCAGCTGCGAGGCCGGCGGCAACTGGGCGATCAACACCGGTAACGGGTTCTTCGGCGGCGTGCAGTTCGACCAGAACACCTGGGAGCGCAGCGGCGGGCTGCAGTACGCCCCGCGCGCCGACCTGGCCACCCGCGAAGAGCAGATCGCCGTCGCGACCGTCACGCAGCAACGTCAGGGCTGGGGCGCGTGGCCCGTGTGCAGCGTGCGAGCGGGTGCGCACTGACGATCCAGCTCCTCGGGCGCACCGAAATCAGGCGGCTGGCCAAAGAACTCGAGCTCCGGCCACGCAAGTCGCTCGGCCAGAACTTCGTCCATGACGCCAACACGGTGCGACGGGTGGTTTCGACCGCCGGCGTCGGCCGGTCGGACGTGGTCCTGGAAGTCGGGCCCGGCCTCGGTTCGCTCACCCTGGCACTGCTCGACCGCGGCGCCGCCGTCACCGCCGTCGAGATCGACCCCGTGCTGGCCGAGCGGCTGCCCCAGACCGTTGCCGAACACTCGCACAGCGAGATTCACCGGCTGACCGTGCTCAACCGCGACGTCCTGACGCTGCGCAGCGACGAGCTCGACGTTCAGCCGACCGCGGTGGTCGCCAACCTGCCGTACAACGTCGCCGTTCCGGCCCTGCTGCATCTGCTCGCCGAATTCCCGTCCATCCGCACGGTGACGGTGATGGTGCAGGCCGAGGTCGCCGAGCGGCTGGCCGCCGAGCCGGGCGGCAAGGAGTACGGCGTGCCGAGCGTCAAGGTGCGCTTCTACGGGCAGGTTCGCCGCTGCGGCACGGTGTCGCCGACCGTGTTCTGGCCGATCCCGCGCGTCTACTCCGGGCTGGTCCGCATCGACCGGTACGAGACCTCGCCCTGGCCTGGCGGCGAGGCCTTCCGCCGGCAGGTGTTTGCGCTGGTGGACATCGCGTTCGGCCAGCGGCGCAAGACATCCCGCAACGCCTTCGTGGAGTGGGCGGGCTCGGGCAACGAATCGGCGAGCCGGCTGCTCGCCGCCAGCATCGACCCCGCCCGTCGCGGCGAGACGCTGTCGATCGACGACTTCGTGCGGCTCCTGCAGCGCTCCGGCGATACCAGCCCGCCGGCCGTTTCTGAGGCCGCTTCGGCTGGTTGACGGCGCCCTCAAAACAAATTTGCGGGTGACTCGCCGCCGGCAGCGATAGTCTGCTGCGGTGGTTGGGAATGTCTGACGGCAATACCGCCGAGTTGTGGGTGCCCACCGGATCCGTCACCGTGCGGGTGCCCGGCAAGGTCAACCTGTACCTGGCCGTGGGCGAGCGCCGCGAGGACGGCTACCACGAGCTGACGACGGTGTTCCACGCCGTCTCACTCGTCGACGAGGTGACCGTGCGTAATGCCGACGTGCTGTCGCTCGAGCTGGTCGGCGAGGGCGCGGACACGCTGCCCGCCGACGAACGCAACCTGGCCTGGAAGGCGGCCGAGCTGCTGGCCGAACATGTGGGTCGCGCGCCCGACGTGTCGATCATGATCGACAAGGCCATTCCGGTGGCCGGTGGAATGGCGGGCGGCAGCGCGGACGCGGCGGCCGTGCTGGTCGCGATGAACTCGCTGTGGGAACTCGCCCTGCCCCGCCGGGACCTGCGCGCGCTCGCCGCGCGGCTGGGCAGCGACGTGCCGTTCGCGCTGCACGGCGGCACCGCGTTGGGGACCGGCCGCGGCGAGGAGTTGGCTACCGTGCTGTCGCGCAACACCTTCCACTGGGTGCTGGGTTTTTCCGACAGCGGGCTATCGACGCCCAAGGTGTACGCCGAGCTCGACCGGCTGCGCGAGACGGGGGAACCGCCGCGCCTCGACGAACCCGGGCCGGTGCTGGCCGCCCTGGCCGCGGGCGACCCCGAGCAACTCGCGCCGCTGCTGGGCAACGAGATGCAGGCCGCCGCCGTCAGCCTGGACCCGGCGCTGCGGCGGGCGCTGAGCGCCGGCGTGGAAGCGGGCGCGCTGGCGGGCATCGTGTCCGGCTCCGGACCGACCTGCGCGTTCCTGTGCGCCTCTGAGGCGTCGGCGATCGACGTCGGCGCGCAGCTGTCCGGGGCGGGGGTATGCCGCACCGTGCGCGTCGCCACCGGGCCGGTGGCCGGCGCCCGTGTCGTGCCGGCGCCCGCTGACTGCTAGACGCCGGGTGTGAAATCGCACTCACCTTGCGTCAGAGTTTGGCGGTTCCTTAAGAGGAGTTTAAGATATTCCGCGGTGATGCATGGTGAAGAACAAGCGGGCTTGCGCGGGCGCTCAGCGCTCGCGTTCGCGCGTTCAACGCTGTTTCGAGACATAACCGCGCCCGAACTGTGTGCGCGCGCCTGCAACAATGTTGAGCCCGGCAGGCGGAGCATGAGATCCCGGACCCTGGGAAACGCGCCGGAACCGAGGAGTTTGTAGTGAGCAGATTTACCGAGAAGATGTTCCGCAACGCCCGTGAGAGCGCCAAGGGCATGGTGACCGGTGAACCGCACACCCCGGTTCGGCACACCTGGGGCGAGGTGCACGAACGCGCCCGTCAGATCGCCGGTGGGCTGGCCGCGGCCGGCGTCGGCCACGGCGACGCGGTCGGCGTGCTGGCCGGGGCCCCGGTGGAGATCGCCCCGACCGCGCAGGCCCTGTGGATGCGCGGCGCCAGCCTGACCATGCTGCATCAGCCCACCCCCCGCACCGACCTAGTCCTGTGGGCCGAGGACACCACCACCGTCATCGACATGATCGAGGCCAAGGTCGTCGTCATCTCCGACCCGTTCATGCCGGCGGTTCCCGTGCTCGAGGAGCGCGGCATCACGGTGCTCACCATCGAGAGCCTGCTGGCCAGCGACCCGATCGACCCCATCGATACCGATGAGGACGACATCGCGCTGATGCAGCTGACATCCGGATCGACCGGGTCTCCGAAGGCTGTCCAGATCACGCACCGCAACGTGTACTCCAACGCCGAGGCGATGTTCATCGGCGCCGAGTACGACGTCGACAAAGACGTGATGGTCAGCTGGCTGCCGTGCTTCCACGACATGGGCATGATCGGCTTCCTTACCGTGCCGATGTACTTCGGCGCGGAGCTGGTCAAGGTCACCCCGATGGACTTCCTGCGCGACACCCTGCTGTGGGCCAAGCTGATCGACAAGTACAAGGGCACGATGACGGCGGCGCCCAACTTCGCCTATTCGCTGTTCGCCAAGCGGCTGCGCAAGCAGGCCACGCCGGGCCAGTTCGATCTGTCCACACTGCGCTTCGCCCTGTCCGGCGCGGAGCCGGTGGAGCCCGCCGACGTCGAGGATCTGATCGACGCGGGCAAGCCGTTCGGGCTGCGGCCGAGCGCGATCCTGCCCGCCTACGGCATGGCCGAGACGACGCTGGCGGTGTCGTTCTCGCAGTGCAACGCGGGTTTGGTGGTTGACGAGGTGGATGCCGACCTGATGGCCGCGCTGGGCCGCGCGGTGCCGTCGTCGCGGGGCAACACCCGCCGGCTGGCGTCGCTCGGGCCGCTGCTGGAGGGCCTGGAGATCCGCGTCGTCGGCGAGGACGGCACGGTGCTCCCGCCGCGCGGCGTCGGGGTGATCGAGTTGCGCGGCGAGTCGGTAACGCCCGGCTACATCACGATGGGCGGATTCCTCGCGTCGCAGGACCAGCACGGCTGGTACGACACCGGCGACCTGGGCTACCAGATGGAGAACGGCCACGTCGTGGTGTGCGGCCGCGTCAAGGACGTCATCATCATGGCCGGTCGCAACATCTACCCGACCGACATCGAGCGGGCCGCGGGCCGCGTCGAGGGCGTCCGCCCGGGCTGCGCGGTGGCCGTGCGCCTGGACGCAGGGCACTCGCGGGAGACCTTCGCCGTCGCGGTCGAATCCAACGCCCACCAGGACCCCGCCGAGGTGCGGCGGATCGAGCACCAGGTGGCGCACGAGGTGCTGGCCGAGGTCGACATGCGACCGCGCAACGTCGTGGTCCTGGGTCCCGGGACTATCCCGAAGACGCCGTCGGGCAAGCTGCGTCGCTCCAACTCGCTCACGCTGGTCACCTAACTGCCGCGCCGCTTCCGGCGCCCGCACGTTGGGCGCCGAGCGTGACGCCAGCCGCACGCGGGGTGGTCAGCTACCAGGCGTGCACGCGGTTCTGCGCCGGCTCCAGGCCCAGCTCGATCAGCATCTCGGCGGCGTCGGCGGCCTGTTCGCAGATGGTGGGGACCTCGGCCCGCTCGGCGGCGCTGAAGTTCTCCAGCACATACGCGGCCGGATCCTTGCGGCCGGGCGGACGGCCGATGCCGATGCGGACCCGCTGGAAGTCCTTGGTGCCTACCGCCGACGCCACCGAACGCAGCCCGTTGTGCCCGCCCTCGCCGCCACCGAACTTCAGGCGGATGCAGCCGAAATCGAGATCGAGCTCGTCGTGGATGACGATGATGTCGGCCGGCGGCACCGAGTAGAACTTCGCCAGCGGCCCCACCTGCCGCCCGGATTCGTTCATGTAGCACCGCGGCTTGGCCAGCACCACCGCGCGCCCGGCCAGCCGGCCGGTGACGACCTCGGCGCCGGAACGCTTGTGCGCCTTGAACTTCGCGCCCAGCCTCGCGGCGAGCAGGTCGGCAACCATGAACCCGAGGTTGTGCCGGGTTCGGGCGTACGTTTCTCCCGGGTTCCCCAGGCCGACCACCAGGAGCGGTTCGGCCACTTTCGTCTCCGTGGGTGAGCCGCCTACTCGGACGCGTCTTCGGAGGCCGCCTCGGCGTCGCCGCCTTCTTCCTCGGCGCCCTCTTCGGCCTCTTCGCCCTCGGCTTCCTCGCCGGCGCCCTCTTCCTCGAGGTCCTCGGCCGTCGGCGCCGGGACGACGTTGACGACCAGCAGCTCGGGGTCGGAGATCAGGTTGACGCCGGCCGGCAGGGTGATCTGCCCGGCGGTGAACTGCGTACCAGCCGTCGCGCCCTCGACCGACACGGTCAGCTGCTCCGGAATCGACAGCGCCTCGGCTTCGATCTCGATGGCGTTGGTGTCCTGGGTGACCAGGGTGTCGGGCGCGGCGTCGCCCTCGACAATGACGTTGACCTCGACGACGACCTTCTCGCCGCGGCGCACGACCAGCAGGTCGGCGTGCTGGATGGTGCGACGGATCGGATGGATGTCGAGCGCCTTGGTCAGGGCCAGCTGTTCCTCGCCGGCGATGTCCAGGGTCAGCACCGCGTTCGTGCCCGAGTGCCGCAGCACGGCCGCGAAGTCGTGTCCGGGCAGTTCCAGGTGCTGGGGGTCGCTGCCGTGGCCGTACAGGACCGCGGGAATCCTGCCGTCGCGGCGCGCCCGACGGGACGCACCCTTGCCGGTCTCGGTACGGACCGTAGCCGTGAGTTGGTTGACTGTCTTTGCCATCGTGCGCTCCTGTAGTCCGGGCACGGCCAGGATCGCGACGGAATGTCGGTCTCCGTCGATAACGGTGCAGGCCAGTCGGCCGGCCACCCTCGCCGTGACGCCCGGTCAGGTTAGCAAATGTGCGGGTCTCGGCGGAAATCCTGCGCTGGGCTGCCCGGCTGCGACGGCCCGGCCCGCGTTGAGTCTGCGTTGAGCGAGGTGCCTACTCGTACTTTCGCGCGGTGTGCGCAGAGTCATCGTGGCGAGCCGGGACTTTTGCGTCTGCTCGGCACCGCGTCAGAGCGGGAACGTGGCGCCGGTGAGCTGCTCGGACAGCTCCCACAGCGCGGCGGCCGTAGCCGCGTCCCGAGCCGCCGGGCTGCGTCCGACGGCCTGCGTGCGGCCGACATAGCCGAATCGGGGCCCGACGAACGTGTTGCCCGGTATGTCCTGCGACGCCGCGTACAACGTCTGGCGGGCGCCGAAATCGGCGTCGGTGGCCACCACCCGGGTGGCGACGGAGATCACCGCATCGCTCAGCTTGCGGCCCGAGGCACCCTGCAGGTTGGTGTGCGAGTAGCCGGGATGGGCGGCCAGCGCCCGCAGCGGCGAACCGGCGGCGTCGAGACGCCGCTGCAGCTCGGCGGTGAACAGCAGGTTTGCGAGCTTGGACTGGGCGTAGGCCAGCCAGGGGGAGTAGCGGCGGTGCTGCCAGTTCAGGTCGTCGAGCCGGATCCGGCCGGGCCAGTGCGCCATCGACGACACCGTCACCACGCGATCGCTCAGCTTTGGCAGCAGCAGGTTGGTCAACGCGAAGTGGCCGAGGTGGTTGGTGCCGATCTGGCCCTCGAACCCGTCGGCCGTCACCGCGTACGGCGCGGCCATGATGCCCGCGTTGTTGATCAGGACATCCGCCGCGTCCAAGTCGTCGGCGAAGCGGCGCACCGACGCCAGATCCTGCAGGTCCAGCGCACGCACCTCGACGTCACCGGTGATCTGCCGGGCGGCTGCCTCGCCCTTGGCGGTGTTGCGGACGGCCATGACGATCTTGGCGCCCACGCGGGCCAGCTCGCGGGCCGTCACCGCCCCCAACCCGCTGTTGGCGCCCGTGATGACGACGGTGCGCCCGGCGAACGACGGCAGAGCTGCGGCGGTCCAGTCAGACATGCCTGGCAAGCCTAGGCGGCGATCGCGAGCGCGGCGTAGCCGGGCGAAGCGGGTCGCTGCCATCGGCCTAGGGTGTGTCGAACTCCAGCGGTACGGACAGGGGGCCGGTGATGCCGGCCATGCCCGGCCACGGGCCGGATCCCGCCAGGCGGGCGTTGGGCATCCGTCGGGTGATGACGCGCAGACCTTCGATCAGCTCGAGCCGGGCCAGATGCGCGCCGAGGCAGTAGTGCACGCCGCCGCCGAAGTTCAGGATCGCCGGCGGGTCCGCGCGGGTGATGTCGAGCCGCTGCGGATCCTCGACGACCGCGGGGTCGCGATTGGCCGACGCGGTGTTGGCGAACACGATCGTGCCGGCCGGAATGCGGACGCCGGCCAGCTCGATGTCCTCGGCCGCCTGCCGGATGGCACCGAAAATGATTGGGCTGTAACGCATCAGCTCGTGCACGGCGCCGGCCGCCAGCCCGGGGTCGCCGGCTACCAGCGCCCACTGCTCCGGATGCCGGCATAGCGTCTGCACCGCCGCGGCGAGCTGGTTGCGGGTGGTGTCGGTGCCGGCGCCGAGCAGGGTTCCGCACAGCATGATCAGCTCGTCGTGGGTGAGCCGATCGCCGTCGTCTTCGGCGCGGATCAGATCCGAGATCAGGTCGTCGGACAGCGACGCGCGTTTCCGGGCGATCAGCTCCTCGAGGTAGCTGTCCTGCTCGTCCCAGGCCTTCAGGATTGTCGGCTCGTCGTTGACGACATCGGTCTCGAAGAGCTTCTTGATGTCCTCGACCCAGCCGGAAAACAGCGGCCAGTCTTCGGCCGGCGCGCCCAGTAGCGCGCAGATCACCCGCGTGGGATAGCTCCGCACGACATCGGACACCAGGTCGCAGTGCCCGTCGGCGGTGAACGGTTCCACCAGTTCGGTGATGATGTCGACGATCACCGTGCGCAGCCGTTCGGCGGCGCGGGGCGAGAAGGCCTTCGATACCAGCCGTCGCAGCCGGTGATGCACCGCGCCGTCCAGACCGAGGATGTTGCTGGTCGCCCGGTCCCACAGGGGGCCGGAGGTGATGCCCTGCACGCTGAGCCCCAGCCCGTGTGCGGTGACGAATCGGCTATCGCGCAGCACCGTCCGGGCCAGTTCGTAGGTCAGCGCCTCGGGCCCGTACGGGCCGATCGCAAGCGGAGCCACGGCGCGTGCGTCGGCGATGACGCGGTGCGCCTCGTCGGGATCGGTGAGCTGCACCAAATCGACGCTGGGCAGTCGGGCGTCAAGGCCGCTGGGGCACTCAAGTGCGGTTTGGATCGTCATGGCGTCGACTATCCGGCGGCCGGCCCTCGGGAAGATCCGCCGCAGCGCGCATATTTGCGCGCACCCATGGCGTAATTGCGCACACGGCCCGCGCAGAACCGCGCGGTCTGGCGGATGTTCTGCCTGGTCGCGGCCCCGATGCTGACTACCATGAGCCAACACGCGGAGCTGACCTGGAGTGAGTTGGGTGTGAGCGAGTTGCTGCCGACCGGGACGGTCACGTTGCTGCTCGCCGATGTCGAGGGGTCGACGCGGTTGTGGGAGACCCAGCCCGCGCAGATCACGGCGGCGCTGGCGCTGCTGAATAGAACGGTCGACGAGACCGTCGCCGCGTACGACGGGGTGCGACCGGTCGAGCAGGGCGAGGGCGACAGCTTCGTGACCGCGTTCGCCCGCGCCAGCGACGCGGTGGCGTGCGAGCTGGCGCTGCAGCGTGCGCCGCTGGACCCGATCAAGCTGCGCGTCGGGGTGCACACCGGTGAGATTCAGCTGCGCGACGACTCGAACTACGCGGGCCCGACGATCAACCGCGCCGCCCGAGTGCGCGATCTGGCGCACGGCGGCCAGACGGTGCTGTCGGGCGTGACCGAGTCGCTGGTGGCGGATCGGCTGCCCGACGGTGTGTGGTTGACGGAGCTGGGTAGCTATGCGTTGCGGGGCGTGCCGCGGCCGGAGCGCGTGGTGCAGTTGTGCCATCCCGACTTGCGTAACGATATGCCGCGCGTCTTTCGGGTGCCGCGGACGCCATGCGGCAGCGCATGGGGAACCTCCGCTTCCCGATGTACCAGGAAGGGTACGACGCCGTCGTCGCCGCCATCCGGGAAGCGCTGGGGCAGAGCGACTTCGACGCGGCCTGGGCCGACGGCGCTGCGCTGTCCACCGAGGAGGCCATCGCCTACGCGCAGCGCGGCCGTGGTGAGCGCAAACGGCCGGCCAGCGGTTGGGATTCCCTGACGCCGATGGAGCTCGACGTGGTGCGGCTGGTCGCAGAAGGGCTGGGCAACAAGGAGGTCGGCGCGCGGCTGTTCATCTCGCCTCGCACCGTGCAGAGCCACCTCACGCACGTCTATGCCAAGCTCGGCCTGACGTCGCGGGTCCAACTCGTCCAGGAAGCGGGCCGCCACTAACGACGAGCAGACGCAGAATCGCACGCGGGACCCCTGAACAGTGCGATTCTGTGTCTGCTCGCGGATGGTTAGGAGGGCTGCTGCTCCTCCACGGCCGGAGCGTCCGCGTCGGCCGGAGCTTCCGCGTCGGGCAGCTGGTCCACGAGATACTGGGCGAGCCCGCCGATCGTCGGGTAGTCGAACACCGCCGTCGCGTTGATCGTGAACTTGCCGCCGAACTGGCTGTGCAGCCGGTTGCGGAGTTCGATCGCCATCAGCGAATCCGTGCCGAGGTCCAGGAACCGGCTCGTCGCGGCCGGCGGTTGCGCCAGTCGCAGGAAGTTCTGCACCTCACGCTGCAGGAACTCCGTCACGAAGCCGGCCCGCTGCTGCACCGGAATCTCCATGAGCTGCTTGAGCAATTCGCTGTCGCCGGTCACCTCACCCATGGCGCTCGGCAGCACGAGGTCCAGGATCGGCGGGCGTGAACTGCCCAACACCTTCGCGGCGCGCTGCCAGTTGGCCTTGAGGACGGTGGCCTGGCCGGTGCCGTTGGCGACGACCTCGGACAGCGCCGCGAGTGCCGCCGAGGGATCCAGCGGAATCAGGCCCTGCGCACTGATATTGGCTGTCGCGGCCTCCGACGAGGCCATGCCGCCCTGGGCCCACGGACCGAAGTTGATGCCGGTGGCCGGCAAGCCTCGTGACCTGCGCTGCGCGACCAGGCCGTCAAGCAACGCATTCGCGGTCGCGTAGTTGGCCTGCCCGGGAGAGCCGAACAAGCTGGACACCGAGGAGGACACGAGGAAGAAGTCCAGGTCGTCGTCCTTGGTCAACCTGTCCAAGTGGCAGGCGCCGAACGCCTTGGGCGCCAACGTCGTCCGGAACCGCTCCAGGCTCTGGTGACCCAGCAGCGCGTCGTCGAGCACGCCCGCCAGATGCGCCACACCGGCGAGCGGCGGCAGCTCCGCGCGAATCCGGTCAAGCAGCTTCGCCACCTCGGCCTCGTCGCCGACGTCGGCGGTGAAGACGTGGATGCGGGTCTTGTAGCGCTCGGTGATTTCCTCGATCGACCGCTGCGCCTCCGCAGCGGGCACACGGCGGCTGGTCAGCACGATGTCACCCGCACCGAGCTGGGCCAGGTACGACGCGGTGTGCAGACCGATCGCCCCGAGGCCGCCCGTGATCAGGTAGCTCCGATCAGGCCGGGGCTGCAGCGGATTCGGTATCTGCACGACGATCTTGCCGATGTGCCGCGCCTGCTGCATGCGGCGGAACGCGGCCCTCGCCTCGGTCAGTGGGTAGATCTCCGCGGGCAGCGGCGTCCACTCACCCTGGGCCAAGCCCTCCGACACCTCGGTGAGCAGGTCGCGAATGCGGTCTGGCTCGGTGAACATCACCGTGTCCAACGCGACGATCTCGTAGGCGATGTCGGGCCGGGCCTCGGCCATCCGCTCCGCTGACCAGATGTCGCGCTTGGCGATCTCGGCGAAGCGGCCGTTCTGGGCGGTGGCCCGCAGGGTCGCCTCGATGAACCCTTCGCTCGTCAGGGAGTTGAGGACCACGTCCACACCCTTGCCGTCGGTGTCCGCCAGGATCTGATCGGCGAAATCCGTTGTGCGCGAGTCGTAGACGTAGTCCACTCCCAGCTTGCGCAGCGTCGCGCGCTTGAAGGTGCTGGCCGTGGCGAACACCGTGGCGCCGCATCGCTGCGCCATCTGGACGGCCGCCAGGCCGACGCCACCGCTGGCCGCGTGGATGAGCACCTTGTCACCCGGCTTCAGCTGAGCCCAGTCGAACGACAGCCGCACCGTCAGCGCCGCGGCCGGGATGGTGGCCGCCTCGACGGCGCTCACCCCGTCGGGGATCGGCGCCAGGAACTGCGCAGGCACGTTGAATCGACTGGAGAACGCGCCCTGCATGGAGCCGTAGACGCGCTGGCCCACCTCGACCCCGCTGACGCCCTCGCCCAATTGCGTGACGACGCCCGCGAAGTCGCCGCCAATCGGCCCGGGGTCCCCCGGGTAGAGGCCCAGCACGTTGAGCACGTCCCGGAAGTTGAGGCCGGCCGCCTCCACCCGGACCTGCACGTAGCCCGCGTCCGGCGGCGGCACGTCCTTCTCGGTCAGCCGCAGGTTGTCGATCGCGCCGCGTTCGGTGGGCGCCAGGACGAAGTCGCCGCCGCGCGGCACCGTGAGGTGACCGCTGCGCGCCCACGGCAACAGCCTGGAGGCCAGCAACTTCCCTTGTCGCAGCGCGAGTTCCGGCTCGTCCACCGGGTTGGCCAACAGACCCGCCAGCGCCGCGACGGCCTCCGGCGATCCGTCGGAGTCGACGAGCCGAGGGCGAAGCGCCGGTTCCTCGTTGATCGTGGTTCGTCCGAAGCCCCACAGCGCCGCCTGCACCGGGTCGACGGGCTCGCCGGATTCGGTGGCCACCGCCCGTTCGGTGACGATCCACAGTCCGCCGGGCAGCTGCACCGAGCCCCCCTGCACCGTGTGCACCGCGCTGAGCAGGTTGGTGATCTCGGTCTCGAGCCGCGCGGCCCCGTTTTCCGAGCCGGCGCTCGACTCGTCGGCGCCCGGCGCCGCGGCGCGCCAGACCACACCGGAGAACGGCAGACCGCGCTCCTTGGCCTGTGACAGCACCTGACCCAGGGGTTCCGAGTCGGTCTTGTCGAACGGGATGCACCCCGGCACCTTGGCGGCCAGCTCGTCGAAACCGGCGATCAGCCATGTGCCGCCGGCCGTTTCGGATTCCTCGTCGACCGCCGGCATCGGCACCTCGTGCCAGCCGAGGGTGTAGAGCAGCCGGGTGGCGTCGCCTCCGAGCCCCCGCAGCAGCGCCTCGCGGGGGGCCCGTTTGACCGTGAACTCGCGAATCCCGCCCAGATAGCGGCCATCCCGATCGAGGTAATCGAGATCGAAGACCTGAGTCTCGCTGTCGAGGGCGCTCTCGTGCCACCTCGCGCGGCAGTAGAACCGCCGAGGCATCTTCTCCTTCAACGTCACCTGCCCGTACCGCAGCGGCAGGAACAGATCGTTGACGCCCTGCTCGGCAGCGAGCAGGGCCGGGAACGCCGGGAAGGCGACACCGGTGCACAGGTCCATCAGCACCGGGTGCATCGGCTCGGTGCCCAGCTGTTCGGCGAGTTCCGCGCCGACGAGGATGTCGCCGATCGCCTCTCCGGCGCCCAGCCACAACGACTTCAGGGACCCCGACCACGTCGGGCCCCACGCCAGCTCCAGATCGGCGAAGGTCTCGAACAACTCCTGCGGACGCATGCGCTCCATCCGTTCGAGGGCCGCGTCCACCGCGTCGTTTTCGTCGACGGGCTCGCTGCCCCCGTCCCCGACGCCGGCCACCACCGTGCCCTCGGCGTTCAACGACCACTCGGCGTCGCGTTCGCCGTACGGGCGGCTGTGCACCTGGAACTTCCGCGCGCCGCCGTCTTCCGGCGGATGCAGCGTCAATTGCACTTCGCGAGAGCTCTTCTCCGGCAGGATGATCGGCTCGTAGAAGAACACGTCCTTGGCATGTGCCGGGGTGCCGACCGCGGCCAGCGCCATCGCGGCATACGTTGCGCCGGGGACGACGACGGTGCCGTAGATGACGTGGTCGGAAAGCCACGGCTGCGATTTGACCGACAGCCGGCTGGTGTAGACGGAGTCGCCGGAGGCGAGATCCTTGGCACTACCCAGGATTCCGGAGACGGCGGGACCGTCGACCGTGATTGCGGACGACTTAGGCCAGAACCGCCGGCGCTGGAAGGGGTAGGTCGGCAATTCGAGGATGCGGCGGGACCGACGATGCAGCGCAGCGAAATTGGGCCGATGTCCGCCGACATAGGCCGCGGCGAGCGCGTCGGCGATCTGGCGCTGGTCGCCGACCCCCTTGCGCAGCGAGACGATTGCGCGCGGCGCCGCCAAGTGCTCCGGCCAGACCTGAACCGCGGCCCCGGTGAGCACCGGCTGCGGGCCGATCTCCACCAGCACCGAACAGCCCAGCGCCGCCACGGTGCGCACACTTTCGGCGAATTGCACCGGCTGGCGGGAATGCCGCCGCCAGTATTCGGCGTCGATCGGGGTCTGGGCGGTCAGCACGGCACCCGTGCGGTTGCAGACCAGCGGCAGCGTCGGGGCGGCGAACGGGACTTGCGCTGCGTAGGACTCGAATTCGTCGAGGACCGGATCCAGCAGCTCCGAGTGGAACGCGTGGCTCGTCTCCAGCCAGGTGCAGCGGATTCCCTCTTCTTCGAATCGCTCGACCGCCTGCTCCAGATCCTCACCCGGACCCGACAGCACGGTATTGGGTCCGTTGTAGGCGCCGATCGAGACTCGCGGGAAGTCCCCGGCCACCTCCTCGACGTGCTTGGCGTCGCTGAACACCGCCACCATCCGCCCGCCCTCGGGCAGGCTGCCGAACAGCCGGCCGCGCTCGGCGATCAGCCGCGCACCGTCCTCGAGGCTGAACACTCCGGCCACGCATGCCGCCGCGTACTGGCCGACGCTGTGCCCCAGCACCACATCGGGCTCGATGCCCCACGACTGCCACAGCCGAGCCAGGCCCATCTCGACGGCGAAGAGCGCCGGCTGCGCAAACGACGTGTGCCGCAAGGTGTCGCTGGCCTGACCCCCGGTCTCGCGATCGGTCGCGAAGAGCACCTCCAGCAACGGACGCGTGACGATGTCCTTCACAGCGTCCGCGCAGCGCGTCACGGTTTCGGCGAAAACCGGTTCCAGGTCGAACAATTCACGCGCCATCCCCGGATACTGGCTGCCCTGCCCGGTGAACAGCCACGCCGCCGTCGGGTGATTGGTGTGCTCACCGCGAACGACGCCGGGGCGCAGGCGGTTCTGGACCAGCTCGGCCAGGGCCTCGCGTGCGGACTCGACCGAATCCACGACCAGCGCCGCGCGGTGTTCGAAGTGCGACCGGCCCGTACCCGCGGTGCGGCAGACATCCTCGAGGTCCGCATCCGGATGGGCGGCGAACCAGGACTCGTAACGCTGCGCCACCGCGACCAGCGCCTCCGGTGACCTCGCCGACAGCGGAAGCACGCTCACCCTGTCGGCCTGCGCTTCGGTCGCCACGTCGGCTACTTCCGGGACCTCCGGGACCTCTGCATCCACGGGAGCCGACGGCGCGGGCGCCTCCTCGATCAGCACGTGCGCGTTGGTGCCGGTGAATCCGAATGAGCTCACCCCGGCGCGCCGTGGCCTTCCGTTGGCGTGCCACGGAATCGCCTTGTCCACGACCCGCACCGGCAGTGAGTCCCAGGGGATGTGCGGCGACGGCTTGTCGAAGTGCAGGCTCTGCGGCAGCTCCTCGTGTTGCAGCGACAGCACCACCTTGATCAGACCCGCTGCGCCAGAAGCCGATTCGGTGTGGCCGATGTTGGACTTCACGGAACCCATCAGCAGCGGCCGGTCCGCGTCCCGCGAGCCGCCGTAGGCCGCGGCGGCCGCCTGCACCTCGATCGGGTCGCCCAGCGGGGTCCCCGTCCCGTGCGCCTCCAGGTAGTCGACATCCCCGCCCGCCAGCCCGGCGCGCGCCAGCACCGTCCCGATGAGCCGTTGCTGCGCACCACCATTGGGGACGGTCAGCCCGCTGGACGCACCGTCCTGGTTCACGGCGCTGCCGGGAATGACGGCCAGGACCCGATCCTCGTCGCGCTCCGCGTCGCTCAGCCGCTTGAGCACGAGAATGCCGCAGCCTTCGCTGCGCACGTAGCCGTCGGCGGAGGCGTCGAAGGTCTTGCATCGCCCGACCGGCGAAAGCATGCGCGCGCGGGAGGCGGCGATCACCGTCACCGGGCTCAGCAACACGTTCACACCGCCGGCCAGCGCCAAGTCGCAATCCCCGGAATGCAGGGCCTGGCAGGCCTGATGGACCGCCACCAGCGCCGAGCTGCACGCGGTGTCGACGGCCACCGCGGGCCCCTCGAACCCGAGGGCGAAAGCGACGCGCCCGGAGATGGCGTTGAGCGCGTTGCCGGTGATGAAGTAGGGCTCGATCTTCTCGATCGACTCGGCGGACAGCAGGTGGGCGTACTCGTTGGCGCCCACGCCCGCGAAGATTCCGGTTCGGCTGCCCCGCAATTCGGCCGGCGCGTAGCCCGCCCGTTCGAGACCCTCCCATACCGTTTCGAGCATCAGCCGCTGCTGCGGCTCGATCCAGACGGCCTCGCGCGGCGAGATGCCGAAGAACTCGGGATCGAATCCCTCGATGCCGTCGAGGAATCCGCCGTAGCGCGTATAGGTCTTGCCCGCGGTCTCCGGATCCGGGTCGTAGAACTCGTCGATGTCGAAGCGGTCCTCGGGCACCTCCCGGATCGCGTCGACACCGCCGGACAGCAGCTCCCAGAACGCCTCCGGGTCGGGTGCGCCGGGGAAACGGCAGGACACCGCGACGATTGCGATCGGCTCGTCGGTGCGCGTGGTGACCACGGATGCCAGCTGCGGCTTGTCATCCTGCTCGCTGAGTCCCAGCACGTCGCCGAGCAGGTAGTCGGCCGCGTCGGACAGCCGGGGGTGGTCCATCACCAGGGTGACGGGTATCTGCTTGCCCAGGCCTTGCTCGATCAGGCGGCGAAGTTCGACCGCCATCAACGAATCCATGCCGAGATCGAAGAACCCCGCGTCCTCGCGGATCTCCGCGGCGTCGACGCGCGTCACCTCCGCGACGGCATTGCGCAGATAATCCGTCAGCAGCTTCTTGCGCTGCTGCACCGGGGCATTGCTGAGCCGCTCGACGAACTGGGTCTTGCCGGCTACCCCTGACACTCCAGATGCCGGGGCCGTAGCGGGCAGCTCTCGCTCCAGCTGCGCCAGGAAGGCTCGCCGACCGGCCTGCTCGTAGAGCGGCAGGAAGCGGGCCCAGTCGACGCGGGCGATGACGCCCTGCGCCGAAGGGGCCGCCGCGACGTCGGCCAGGCCGGCCAGCGCATCGGCGGGGGACAAGGTCTGTATTCCGCGCTTTTCCAGCCGTGCGCGCGACTCGGCGTCCGCCATGCCCGCCGACCAGGGACCGAAATTGACACTGGTCCCGGGGATCCCGTGCGCCCGCAGCCGCCACGCCAGGCCGTCGAGGAAGGCGTTGGCCGCGCTGTAGGCGGTCTGACCGAAGCCGCCCCATACCGCCGCGATCGAGGAGGTGCTGATGAAGAAGTCCAGTTGCAGGTCGGCGGTCGCCTCGCTCAAATTCCAGGCACCCCACACCTTTCCAGCGAAGACGCGATCCAATTCCGCTTCTTGCAGGGCGTCGTCCGGCTCGCTCAACGGGGTGGTGCTGTTCTCGCCGGCCGCGTGCACGATGCCGGCCAACGGCGGCAAGTCGGCATGCACCGTCGCCAACAGGCGCGTGACGTGCTGCGGGTCGGCGACATCGGCGGTGACGACGCGGAATTCGCAGCCGTATTGTGCGCCCAGCGCCTCGATGTGCCCGGCGGTGGCGCCGTCGGGCTCGCGGCGGCTGCTCAGCACCACATGCTTGGCGCCACGTGCGGCCAGGTATCCGGCGATTTCCAGGCCGATCGAACCCAGGCCCCCGGTCACCAAATACGTTGCGTCAGCGCGCACTTGCAGCGGTATCGCCTTCGGCAGTCCGGTGCGTCGAACCAGCCGGGGCACGTAGACGGCTTGGTCGCGCAGCGCGATCTGGTCCTCCCTGACGGCCGGGTCGCCCGACGCGCCGACCCGGTCGATCAGCTGCGACCACTCGTCGGCACCGGCACCGGCCAGGTCGGCGAGACCGCCCCACAACTGCGGGAGCTCAAGGGCTGCGGCGCGACCGAACCCCCACAGGGCGCTCTGCTCCGGCGCGACGGTGTCGGTGTCGGTGACGCGCTGCGCGGCCCGGGTCACCATCCAGATGGGCGTCCTGAGTTCGGCGGACGTCGCGGCGCGGAAGAGCCGCCGCGTTCCGGCCAGGACCTGGTGTTGCATCCGCGAGAGCGACCCCGTCGACGGTGGACCGTCGAAGTCCAGCGCCGCGAGATGCACGATGCGGAGCTCTTTTCCGAGCACCGCGCTATCCGATGCGGCGGCGCGCAGCTCGTCCGCGAGTTCCTCCTCGGCCGTATCGGAGGCCGGCAACCCGAGGATCTTATGCTCGTGCCCGCGTGCAGTCAGCGCGGCGACCAACGGCTCGACCGCCGCGGACTGCCCGCCGATGAGCAGCCAGCTGGATTCCTCGCCGCCCTGCGCTGGCGGCGCTGCGTTCGAGGATGTCTCCCAACGGAACTCGTAGCGGTCACGCGCGATGGACTGAGTCGTCTTTTGCTGGTTGTGTTGTGCCGCAAGCTTGGTCAGCACGGTCAGGGTCTGCTGGTCGTCGCTCCCGCCGCCGAGCAGGGCCGCGAGCTCTTCGAGGTGGCCGTCCTCTAGCAGGCGGACGGCCTCGGTACGCACCGTGCCGGGGCGCTCCAATTGGTCCGGGTATTCGCCGTTCGCGGTGAACCAATACTGCCGACGTTCGAATGGGTAGGTGGGCAGGTCCACCTTCCGCGCGTGCGCGCCCTGGAACGAGGCCTGGAACGAGGCGAAATCGGGCAGGTGACCCAAGACATACGCGTCGGCAACGGCTTCGGTGATCTGTCGGTCGTCGGCGGTGTTCTGCCGCAAGGACGCGATCGCCCGCGGCGTGGTGGCCGAGTCCGGCCACGCGCGCAGGGCCGCGGCGGTGAGCACCGGTTGCGGGCCGATCTCCAGCAGCACCTTGCAATTCAGGTCGGCGAGGGTCCGCACACTCTTGGCGAATTCGACAGGTTGGCGTGCATGGCGACGCCAGTAGGCGCCGTCGAGCTTCACGCTTCTGCCCAACGTGGCGCCGGTGCGGTTATCGATCAGAATCCGTTGTGGCGACTTGTAGGTGAACCCATCCGCATACGACTCGAATTCGTCGAGGATCGGGTCGAGCAGCGCCGAGTGGAACGCGTGGCTGGTGTCCAGGAAGTCGCACCGCACCCCGTCGGCGACCAGTCCCGCCACCGCGTTCTCCACATCCTCTGCGGGGCCTGACAATACGGTGTTGGCGCCGTTGTAGGCGGCAACCGACAGACGCGGGAACTGGTCGGTCAGGCTCTCCACGCGCTCGGCGGCGGCGAACACCGCGGCCATCCGGCCACCCGCGGGCAGACTGCCGAACAGGCGCCCGCGCTCGGCCATCAATCGCGCGCCGTCCTCCAGGCCGAACACGCCGGCGACACAGGCCGCCGAATACTGGCCGACGCTATGGCCCAGCACCACGTCCGGCTCGAAGCCCCACGACTGCCAGAGCCGGGCCAGGCCCATCTCCACCGCGAACAACGCGGGCTGCGCGTAGGTCGTCTGCCGCAAGGTCTCCTCGGCGTCCGGGCCCTCGATATCGAAAATCACGTCCAGCAACGGCTTTTCGAGAACATCGGCGAGCACCGTCGCGCAGCGGCGCAACGTCTCGGCGAAGACCGGCTGGGTATCGAACAGCTCGCGGGCCATGCCGGGGTACTGGCTGCCCTGGCCGGTGAACAGCCATGCCGTCTTCGGGGCGTCGTGGGACTCCCCGCGAACCAGGCCGGGGGCCGGGCGATCGTCGACGACCGCGCCGAGCAGGTCGACGGCGGCTTCCCTCGAGTTGACCACCAGCGCGGCCCGGTGCTCCAGGTGCGCCCGCCCGACGCCGGCGGTGAAGCACACGTCCGCCAAACCCGCCTCCGGGTGCGCGGTCAACCAGCCGCGGTATTGCTCGGCGAGCGCCACCAATGCCGCGGGAGTCCGCGCCGAGAGGGGCAGGATTTGCAACCGCTGGTCCCCGGACCGCTCGACCGGAGCCGGCGCCACCGAGGGCTCCGAGGCCGCTACGGGTGGCGCCTCCTCGAGGATGACGTGCGCGTTGGTGCCGGCGAAGCCGAACGAGCTGACTCCCGCAATGCGCGGGCGGTCGTTGCGCTCCCAGGGGGTGGCTTCCTTGACCACCTCGACCGCAAGCCGGTCCCAGGGGATGTGGGGCGACGGGTTCTGGAAGTGCAGGTGTTGGGGCAGCAACTCGTTCTCGAGCGACAAGACGACCTTGATCACCCCCGCGATGCCCGCGGCCGCCTCCAAGTGCCCGATGTTTGTCTTCGCCGAGCCGATCAATAGCGGCCGGTCCGCCTCGCGGCCGACACCGAACGCCGCACCGGCGGCCTGGGCTTCGATCGGATCGCCCAGCGATGTCCCCGTCCCGTGCGCCTCGAGGTATCCGACGTCACTGGGTGCGACGCCGGCGCGCTTCAGCGCATCGGTGATGACGCGCTGCTGAGCAACGCCGTTCGGCACGGTCAAGCCACCCGACGCGCCGTCCTGGTTGATCGCGCTGCCGCGGATCACCGCGCGAATCCTGTCGCCGTCGGCG
The DNA here is from genome assembly GCF_059812195.1 of Mycobacterium sp. NGS68. Taxonomy (NCBI): domain Bacteria; kingdom Bacillati; phylum Actinomycetota; class Actinomycetes; order Mycobacteriales; family Mycobacteriaceae; genus Mycobacterium; species Mycobacterium sp. NGS68. Next base: position 47,068 of record NZ_JCALCE010000027.1, read on the forward strand.
AGCGCGTCCTCGAGGCGCTTGATGACGATGACGCCGCAACCCTCGCCGCGCACGTAGCCATCGGCGGCCGCGTCGAATGTCTTGCACTTGCCGTCGGGTGCCAGCATCTGTGCGCTGGCAAACGTGATCATGGTCGCGGGGGTGAGCAGGACGTTCGCGCCACCGGCCAGCGCGAGGTCGCATTCGCCCAGTTGTAGAGCCTGGCACGCCTGGTGGATGGCCACCAGCGACGAGCTGCACGCGGTGTCGACGGCAACCGCGGGGCCCTGCAGTCCCAGCCGGTAGCTGATCCGGCCGGCGGCCGCGGCGTTCGACGTCCCGATGGCCATGTAGGCCTCGATCTCGGGATAGGTCAGCAAAGCGGATGCCATGCCCAGGTAGTCGTGGGTGGCCAGACCGACGAAGACGCCCGAGTTGGTGTTGGCCAGAGCCGTCGGAGCGATGCCCGAATGCTCCACCGCGCGCCACGCCGTCTCCAGCAGGAGCCGGTGCTGCGGGTCCAGCAACCTGACCTCGCGCGTCGACATGCCGAAGAACGGCGCGTCGAAACCCGTCACGTCGTCGACGAAACCCGCACGGCGGGTCACGACCTTGCCGGGCGCACCGGGCTGCGGGTCGAAGAACTCGTCGACGTCCCAGCGGTCCGCAGGCACCTCCGATACCGCGTCGCGGCCTCCGCGCAGCACATCCCAGAACTCGTCCGCGTCGGCGGCGCCCGGGAAACGCGCTGCGTAGCCAATGATTGCGAAACGTTGGGTTGGCTCGATCGGATGTTCGACTGATCCCATGCGTTTGCCCCCACTTGGATCGGCGGTAAAATAACCTACGGTTTAGAAACCTACTCGGCGGTCAGAATCCCCTCGATCGACACTATGACACGGGTGGTTACGGCACGCGAGGTAGTCGGCGGGGGTCAGCCGGCTGGGGTCTAGCCAAGGTTGGTGTTCATTCCGCAACCGAGCGGTGCCGGCCCCGTGGGCGGCTGGGTGAGGGGGACAACGTTTTGCGCATCGGCACGTTTACTGTTGGCGCACTTGATGAATGGTCGGTGAGTCCGGGCTCGGTCATCTCTTGGCATCCGACCCCAGGGTCCGCTGAAAAAGCGCGGCGAGCGCCGGTCAGCCCCGTGCCGATCAGCTACATGCAGACCCAACATCTGCGGAATTTTTGCGCGCGGACGGATGCGGACCTCAACTTCTCCCGGCAGATCATCGCCAGCTGCGATGCGCCGGGGCAGTGTGACATTTCCGCGATGGACGTCGCCCTCAACGCGTACCTGCGTCGGCACGACACCTTCCGCAGCTGGTTCGAACGCACCGACGACGGAGAGTTCGTCCGGCACGCAATCAGCGATCCGGCGGACATCGAGTTCGAGCCGGTCGATCACGGTCACATGACGGTCGAAAAGATTCGCGCCCATGTCATCGACATACCGACTCCGCTGGAATGGGGATGCTTCACCTTCGGGATCATCCAGAACGAGGACCACTTCACGTTTTTCGCCGCCATGGACCACGTCCACGGGGATGCCACGCTGATCGGCACCACGATGATGGAAGCCAACAGCATGTACCAGGCGTTGAGCGGAGGCGGTGAGGCCCTGGCGCTTCCCGACGCCGGCAGCTTCGACGGCTTCTGCACCCGCGAGCGCGAGTTCACGTCGGCGTTGACCCTGGATTCGCCCGGGGTGCGCGCGTGGATCGAGTTCGCCGAGAACAACAACGCGGGCTTTCCCGAGTTCCCGCTGCCGCTCGGTAGTCCGTCGAAAACGACCAGCAGCACCATCACCCCGTTGGCGCTGATGACCGCAGGTCAGACCGATCGATTCGAGGCGGCCTGTTCGGCGGCCGGCGCGCGCTTCGTCGGCGGCCTGTTCGCCTGCCTCGGCCTGGTCGAGCACGAATTCACCGGCGCCCTCACTTATTACGGACTCACTCCGCGGGACTCGCGCACGGCCAGCGACAATTTCATGACGCAGGGCTGGTTCACCGGGCTGATCCCGATCACCATCCCGATCGCCGCGACCTCCTTCAACGACGCCGCGTACGCCGCTCAGGCCGCCTTCGATTCCAGCCTGGACATGGCCAGGGTGCCGTATTACCGGGTCTTGGAGTTGGCCCCGTGGCTGAAGTGGCCGGAGCCCAACTTTCCGGTGTCGAACTTCCTGCATGGCGGCGCCGCTCCGCTCAACGCCATCCTCGCGGCGGGCGAACTGGGCCTCGCCGACAACATCGGCATCTATCCCGACGGCCGATTCTCCTACCAGCTGACGATCTACATCTTCCGGTACAGCGAAGGCACCGTGATGGCGATCATGCATCCCGATAACCCGGTCGCCGAGAAATCGGCTCTGCGCTACATGGAGGCGACAAAGTCCGTCTGCGGGCGGGTCGCCGCGAGCGGGCACTGGGGACGCGTCGCGTAACTTGGGCGAACGTCAGACAGGTGAGACTGGGTCGGTACTGGGTTTAAGGACGATATGCGGCGGTTGATCGATTTCGTGGCGCGGTGGCCATGGGCGGTGATAGGGGTCTGGATCGCGCTGGCGATCGCCCTGCCGCTCTCCGTCCCGTCGCTCAACGACATGGCGGAGAAGCATCCGCTCGCGATCCTGCCGAGCGACGCGCCGTCGAGCATCGCCGCCAAGAAGATGACCGAGGCGTTCCACGAACCGGGCAACGACGACCTCCTGTTGGTCGCGTTCGTCAACGAGAACGGGCTGGGCCGCGCCGACGAGGCGGCCTACAGCAAGGTCGTCGACGCGCTTCGGCAGGACATGAAGGACGCTAAAAACGTCGTATCGGTGCAGGACTTCATCAACACCCCCGAACTCCGCAAGTTCCTGAGCAGCAAGGACAACAAAACCTGGGTGCTGCCGGTGGGCCTGGCGGGCGAACTGGGCACGCCGAGGGCCTACGAGTCTTACAACCGGGTGGCCCGCCTCATCCAGCACAGCGTCGCGGGCAGTCCCGTGACCGTGCACGTCACCGGACCCGCCGCCACCGTCGCGGACCTCACCGTCGCGGGCCAGCAGGATCGCCTGCCGATCGAGCTCGCGATCGGCATCCTGGTGCTCGCTGTGCTGCTGCTGGTCTACCGCAGCGCGGTGACGATGATGCTGCCGTTGGTGACCATCGGGTCGTCGGTGGTGATCGCGCAGGCGCTGGTGTCGGGCTACTCCCAGCTGACCGGCGCGGGCGTCTCCAACCAGTCCATCGTGTTCCTGAGCGCGATCCTGGCCGGCGCCGGAACGGACTACGCGGTCTTTCTCATCAGCCGCTATCACGACTATTTGCGGCTGGGCAAGGACTCCGATCAGGCGATCAGGGCGGCGATGGTGTCGATCGGGAAGGTCATCACCGCGTCCGCCGCGATGGTGGGTGTCACCTTCCTGCTCCTGAGCTTCACCAAGATGGGCGTGTTCAGGACGGCCGGGGTCTCGTCGGCGATCGGGATCGGTGTCGCCTACCTCTCCGGAATGACGCTGCTGCCCGCGATCATGGTGCTCGCCGGGCGCCGCGGTTGGGTCAAGCCGCGACGCGAACTGACCGCCCGGTCGTGGCGGCGGTCCGGCATCCGCATCGTCCGCCGGCCGATCACACATCTGGTGACCAGCCTGCTCGTGTTGGCCCTGCTGGCGACCTGCGCGATCCTCGCGCGCTACAACTATGACGACCGCAAGGCCGTTTCGGCGTCGGCGCCGAGTTCGATCGGTTACGCCGCGCTGGAACGCCACTTTCCCCTCAGCCAGTCCATCCCCGAGTACATCCTTGTCCAGTCACCGCGCGACCTGCGGACCCCGCAGGCCCTCGCCGACCTGGAGCAGATGGCCGCGCGCATCGCCCAACTGCCGAACGTCGGGCTGGTCAGCGGGATCACCCGGCCCCTCGGCGACGTGCCACCGGAGTTCAGGGCCACCTATCAGGCCGGCATCGTGGGTACCCGGCTGGCCGACGGCTCGGCCCAGATTGAGCAGCGCAGCAGCGACCTCAACCGGCTCACGGCCGGCGCGAACACCCTGGCCGGTACCCTGCACGACCTGCGCGCCCAGATCACAGCGCTCGTCCCCAGCCTGCAGAAGCTGCTCGACGCGTCGGCCACGCTGAAGACCAAGTCGGGTGGCGACGAGCTGGTACGCAACGTCGACATCGCCGCCAAGCTCGTCGACAACGTCAACGCCCTCGCCAACGAGATGGGCTGGAACTTCAGCGCCGGGAAGGACTTGTTCGCCTGGATCGGCCCAGTCCTGGCGGCGCTGCAGGGCAACCCGGTCTGCGACGCCGACGCCTCCTGCAGCAACACCCGCGGCCAGTTCGAGCGGCTCGTTCTGGCGCACGACCACGGCGAACTCGAACAGATCAATCAGCTCGCGCACCAACTCGGGGATCCGCACGGCAGGCAGGGCCTCAACGCGACGGTGACCAAGCTCAACGCCGCGCTCGCCAGCGTCGTCGGCGCGGTGCACGCCATGGGGCTGGACAAGCCCGGCGGCCCGCAGGCGGGTCTGAACGAGCTGCAGCAAGGCGCCGACCGCCTGGCCGGCGGAAGCCAGCAGGTGGCCGGCGGTGTCGATCAACTCGTCCAGCAAATGAAGGTGATCGTTGACGGGCTCAACGAGGCATCGGCGTTCCTGCTGACGATGAGGCACAACGCCGCGGAGCCGTCGCAGGCGGGATTCAACATCCCGAAAGAGGTGTTGCGGCTCGCGGAGTTCCAGAAGGCCGCCAAGGCATTCATCTCGCCCGACGGCCACTCCGTGCGGTACCTGATTCAAACCAAACTCAACCCGTTCAGCCCCGAGGCGATGAATCAGGTCAACGAGATCATCGACGTCGCCAAGAGCGCCCAGCCGAACACCACACTGGCCGGCGCCACGATATCCATGGGCGGTTTCCCCGTCGCGCTGCGGGACACCCGCGACTATTACCGGCACGATATTCAATACATCATCGCGGCGACGCTGATCGTCGTCCTGCTGACGCTGATGCTGCTGCTGCGCGCGGTCGTCGCACCCCTCTATCTCGTTGCCTCGGTGGTGGTTTCGTACTTCGCGGCGATCGGAATCGGAGTGCTGACCTTCCAGTTCCTCCTCGGTCAGCATTTGCATTGGACGGTGCCTCCGCTGGCCTTCGTGGTGCTGGTCGCGGTGGGCGCCGACTACAACATGCTCTTCGTGTCGCGGATGCGCGACGAGGCGGCGCACAGCACGCGGTACGGCATCATCCGGACCCTGGGCTCGACGGGCGGCGTCATCACCGCGGCCGGGCTGATTTTCGCCGCGTCGGTGGGCGGCCTGCTCTTCTCCAGCATCGGGATCGTGGTCCAGGGCGGGTTCGTGATCGGCGTGGGAATTCTGCTGGATACCTTCGTGGTGCGAACGATCACGGTCCCTGCCGTGGCCGCGTTGTTGGGGCGGGCCAATTGGTGGCCGGGGCGGCTGAGCCCGAAAGAACCTGAAGAAGCGATGAAGGGTCAGGATTAACCGGAAATGATGAAGCGGAAACTTCTCGCGGGATCAGCGGTGTTGGTAACCGCCTGTGTCACAGGTGCTTTCGGCGTAACGGGTGCGGACGCCGACCCACCGCTGCCCGGGCCGCCAATACCGGGGGTCACCGCCGACGGGACGCCGGTCGCCGCGCCGGTGTCGCCGGACCGGACGGCGTACGCCCTGGGTGGCGCCCACGTGCTCGGCATCCCGTACGACGAGTACATCCGGATGACCGGCAAGGACTGGTTCCCCGGCATGAAGCGGGAGAACGTCTGGTACCCCGCGGGCCAGGTGCAGGGCCACACCCTGGAGCGACTGTTTCCCGGCGTCGGCCAGTTGGACCGATTCTTTCCGGGCTTGGGGGTCGACGGTCCCAGCATCGGCGAATCGATCGACGTCGGAGAGCCGAGTCTGGAAAATTCGATTCGCCGGGGCGGTCCCGGGACGACGATGGGGTTGTCCGAGGGGGCGCTCGTGCTCAACGCCGTCAAGGCGCAACTGGCGCACGACCCGACCGCGCCGCCGCCCGACCAATTGACCTTCGCGACGTTCGGCGACCCGATCGCCAGGAGTCCCTTCAGTCAGAGCTTCCTGACCCAGAACTTCCCCGTCGGCAGCGTCGTGCCGTTCATGGACTACGCGATACCGGCCCCGGTGGAGAGCCAGTACCACACCGACCAGTTCGTCTCCGCCTACGACAGCATCGCCGACTGGCCGGACCGCCCGGACAACCTGTTCGCGCTCCTCAACGCGGTCGTGGGCCTGGCAACCGGTCACACGGCCGTGGCGTTCACCAAACCGAGCATGGTGCCGGCCCGCAACATCAGGACCGAAGTGAACTCCCGGGGCGGGACGACGACGACGTATTTCATCCCCGAACAGCACCTTCCGCTGGTGATGGGCTTCAAGTACCTCGGGGTGCCCGAGGACACGCTGAACAGGCTTGACGCGATTCTGAAGCCGCGGGTGGACGCGGGCTATTCGCGCAACGACGATCCGGCGACGGCGCCGATCACCGTGGACCCGGTACACGGCTTCGACCCCGCGGAGGTCACGGCGCCGGCTTCGCAGGCGACGTTCGGCGGCGGCGCCGATCCGATGTCGCAGCTGCTCAGCGGTGCCATATCGGTGCTGAACAACGCCACCCACCCGAACCCGCCCAGCTAGTACGGAGTTGAATCTGTGACGCCGTCTCCTCAATCCACGCTTCTTTCGATACTGCACGGACGCGCGAGCCTGCGCCCGGACGATCTGGCGTTCACCTTCACCGACTACACCCACGACCCGGCCGGCGTCCCGGAGAGCCTCACGTGGTCGCAGCTGTCCCGGCGCACCTTGAACGTGGCCCGCGAACTGACCCTGCATGCGTCGGTCGGCGACAGGGCCGTGATCCTGGCTCCGCAGAGCCTCGACTACATCCTGGCGTTCCTGGGATCCATGCAGGCCGGGCTGATCGCGGTGCCGCTCCCGCTGCCGCACCGCGGCTCGAGTTTCGACCGGGTGAGTTCCGTCTTCGACGACACGTCGCCGTCGCTGGTCCTCACGACGTCCGCGGTGGCCGAGGACATCGGCGACTATGTCGATCAGGCGCCCCTGGGCACCGCTCCCAAGATCGTCGAAATCGACTCCATGACGCTGGACGCCCCGCTGCCGGAAGGCGGACAGAGCTTCTCGGAAGTCGACGCACCCAGCACGGCGTACCTGCAGTACAGCTCCGGTTCGACGCGGCTGCCCACCGGAGTGATGATCTCGCACCGCAACCTGGCGGTGAACTTCGAGCAGTTGATGCGCAGGCTGTCCGCGGGTGTGCCCGCCGCGGCCGCCGCCAACCCCACGATCGTGTCGTGGCTGCCGTTCTATCACGACATGGGTTTGGTGCTGGGCGTCTGCGCGCCGATCCTGGGCGGCTATCGGGCCGACCTGACGAGCCCGGTGGCATTTCTGGAAAAACCGGCCAGGTGGATACGCGCACTGGCCCAGAATCCGCGTGCCTTTTCGGCGGCGCCCAACTTCGCCTTCGACCTGGCGGCTCGCAAGACCACCGACAACGACCTCGCCGGGCTCGACCTGGGCGGTGTCCTGGGCATCATCAACGGCGCCGAACGCGTCGACCCGAACACATTGGAGCGCTTCGCGGATCGCTTCGCGCACTTCAACTTCGCCGACCGCATGCTGCGTCCGTCGTACGGCATGGCCGAGGCGACCGTCTTCGTGACGAGCGGCACCTGGAATGATTCGGCGGGGGCCGCCCGTTTTGATGTCGACGACCTCGGCGCGGGACGCGCCCGGCGGTCCGCGGCTTCGGGTGGCTCACCGCTGGTGAGGTACGAGCTGCCGCAGTCACCCGCGCTGCGCATCGTGGATGTCGACACGCACCGGGAATGCCCGACCGACGTCGTCGGCGAGATCTGGGTGCATGGCGAGAACGTCGCGTCCGGCTACTGGAACAGGCCGCCGGAGGAGCAGCGGTGCTTCGGCGCGACGCTCGTTGACCCCGCGCCGGGCACCCCGGACGGGCCCTGGCTGAGAACCGGCGATCTGGGTTTCGTCTCTGAGGGCGAGCTGTTCATCGTCGGCCGCATCAAGGACCTGCTCATCATCCGCGGGAGAAACCATTGCCCCGAGGACATCGAGGCAACGGTCCAGGCGATCACCGGTGGTCGGGTCGCGGCCATCTCGGTCCCGTTCGACAGCACCGAGCAACTGGTCACCGTCATCGAGCTCAAGCAACGGGCGGACTCCACCGAGGCCATGCGCTGGGTCACCCAGGTCAAGAGCGACGTCACCTCCGCGATCTCCAATGCGCACGGCCTGAACGTCGGCGACCTCGTCGTCGTGCCGGCCGGATCGCTTCCCACGACGACGAGCGGCAAGATCCGGCGCCGCGCCTGCGTCGAGCAGTACCAGCGGCGCCAATTCACCCGGTTGGACGCCTAGTAGCGCCTCTTACTTGGCCGCGACGACGAACCCGTGGATGATCGACTCGATGTCGGTCGACTGCGCGACCGTCTCGCTGGCCAGGCTGGTGATCGTCAGCTGAACCAGGTACCGCTGCTTGTCCGGCCCCGACCCGGTCGGTATGACGATGCGGTTCCAGGTGTGCAGCCGCGCGCCCTCCATGTCGTCGTAGCTGCACTCGATCATCGACGACGGAAAACCGTTGTAGTCCGCCATCGAGGCGTTCAGCTGCTTGGAGTTTGCGAAGAGCAGGGCATCGTCGTTGCCGTGCTTGATGACCTCGGCGGCGTCGAAGTTGCCGCGCAAACGACCGACGACCAGTCGGGCCGTCGGAAACTTTCCGCCCTTGGACAGCATCACCGTCTGCGGCGCGATCTTCGGGTTGTGGGCGCGTTCCCAGCCGGGCGGCGTCGGGATGGTCACGGTCAGGTCCTTGAGGTCCTCCGGTGCCACCTGCTGCGCCGCGACGCCGATGCTCTCCAGGTACTTCGACAGGGGGACCGGCTTGGCGGTCAAGGTGGTCGTGGTCGCGGCGGCGCTGGTGGTCGTCGCCAGGACCGAACGGAAGTCGGGGGCTTTCGGTGCGCAGCCCACGACCAGGACCGCCGACGCGGCCACCGCGAGCAGGGCAAAAGCGCAGCGGTTCACAAAATCTCGCGGACCGCGTCGATCGGCCGGGCCAGCCGCGTGCCCTTGGGCGTGACGACGAACGGCCGCTCGATCAGGATCGGGTGCTGGGCCATGGCGTCGAGCAACTCGTCGTCGGTGGCGTCGGCAAGCCCGAGGTCGGCGTACAACGACTCCCGCTTGCGCACCGCGGTGCGCACGTCGATGCCGGCGTCGGAAATCATGCGCACCAACTCGGCGCGGGTCGGCGGGGTCTTCAGATACTGGACCACCGAGGGCTCAATGCCGTTGTCCCGCAACAGGTCCAGCGTCTTACGCGACGTGCTGCACTTCGGGTTGTGATAGATGACAGCGTCCGGACCGGAGCCCATCTAGGCGTCTCCATCGAAAAGCCCTGTGACCGAGCCATTTTCGAAGACGGCGCGAATCGTGCTGGCCAGCAACGGCGCGATCGACAGGACCGTCAACTGGGGGAACCGCTTCTCCTCGCCGATCGGCAGGGTGTTCGTCACGATCACCTCACGCGCCCCGCACGCGGCCAGCCGCTCCGCGGCCGGATCGGACAGCACGCCGTGGGTCGCCGCGATGATCACGTCCTTGGCGCCGTCGTCGCGCAGCAGCTTCACCGCGCCGGCGATCGTCCCGCCGGTGTCGATCATGTCGTCGATCAGCACGCAGCACTTGCCGGCGACCTCGCCGACGACGCGGTTGGACACCACCTGGTTGGGCACGCGGGGGTCGCGGGTCTTGTGGATGAAGGCCAGCGGAACGCCACCCAGCGAGTCGGCCCACTTCTCGGCGATGCGCACCCGGCCGGAGTCGGGGGACACCACGACCATGTTGCCGTCGGGGTAGTTGTCCCTGATGTAGCCGGTCAGCAGGTTCTGCCCGCGCATGTGGTCGACGGGCCCGTCGAAGAAGCCCTGGATCTGATCGGTGTGCAGGTCCACCGTCACGATCCGGTCGGCGCCCGCGGTCTTGAGCAGGTCCGCGACCAGCCGGGCAGAGATCGGCTCGCGGCCACGGTGCTTCTTGTCCTGCCGCGCGTACGGGTAGAACGGCAGGACGGCGGTGATCCGCTTGGCGCTGCCCCGCTTCAGCGCGTCGATCATGATCAGCTGTTCCATCAGCCAGGTGTTCACCGGCGCCGGGTTCGACTGCAGGACGAACGCGTCGCAGCCGCGCACCGACTCGTGGAACCGCACGAAGATCTCGCCGTTGGCGAACTCCCGCGCCGTCTGCGCGGTCACATGGACGTCGAGCTCCTTGGCCACCTGTTCGGCCAGCTCCGGATGCGCGCGGCCGGAGAACAGCATGAGATTCTTGCGATTATCGGTCCAGTCGTGGCTCAACGTGCTGCCCTCGCCGTATCGGGGGATGGAATGCGCCCCCATCGTACGTAGTGGTTACCGGCTAGTAAATTCACGGCGCTGTGTCGGCCTCGGGTGCATCGGCTGCACTCGAGGCGGCCAGGGCTGCCTCGGCGGCCGCAGTACCCGGCCGCTTGCGCTGCACCCAGTCCTCGATGTTGCGTTGCGGGCCCGCCGACACCGCCAGCGCGCCCGGCGGGACGTCCTCGCGGATCACCGTGCCGGCCCCGGTGTAGGCGCCGTCGCCGACGCTGACCGGCGCCACGAACATGGTGTCCGAGCCGGTACGCACGTGCGAGCCGATGGTGGTGCGCCGCTTGGTGGTGCCGTCATAGTTGACGAACACGCTGGACGCGCCGATGTTGCTGTGCTCGCCGATGTCGGCGTCCCCGACGTAGGTCAGGTGCGGCACCTTCGTGCCGGTGCCGATGTTGGAGTTCTTGACCTCCACGAACGCGCCGAGCTTGCCGTCGGCGCCCAGCACCGTGCCGGGCCGAAGGAACGTGAAGGGGCCGACGGTCGCGCGGTCGCCGATCGCCGATTCGCTGCCGTGGGTGCGCACGACGGAGGCGCCGTCGCCGACGGTGACGTCGGTCAGCGTGGTGTCCGGGCCGACGACGCAGCCGCCGCCGATCCGGGTGCGGCCCAGCAGTTGGGTGCCGGGGTGGATGACGGTGTCGCGGCCGATCGTCACGTCGACGTCGATCCAGGTGGTGGCGGGGTCCACGACCGTCACCCCGGCCAGCTGGTGGGCGGCCACGATCCGTCGGTTCAGCTCGGCGCCCAGTTCGGCCAGCTGGACGCGGTTGTTGACCCCGGCCACCAGCGCGCTGTCGTCGATGTGGCGGGCGCTGACGGTCTGGCCGTCGCGGCGCAGGATGGCGATGACGTCGGTCAGGTAGAGCTCCTGCTGGGCGTTGTCGGAGCTGAGCCGGCTCAGCGCCGAGCGCAGGGCGGCGATGTCGAAGGCGTAGACGCCGGTGTTGACCTCGCGGATGCCGCGCTGCGAAGCCGTCGCGTCGGTCTGCTCGACGATCGCCATCACCTCGTTGTCCTGCGTGCGCAGGATGCGGCCGTAGCCGTGCGGGTCGTCGAGCGTCGTGGTCAGCACGGTGACGCCGGCCTTGCCCTCGGGATGAGCGGAGTTGTGGGTGGCGATCAGGTTGGCCAGCGTGTCGGCGTCCAGCAGCGGGGTGTCGCCCGCGGCGACGACGACGATCCCGGCGTAGTCCTCGGGCAGCGCCGACAGGCCGCACAGCACGGCGTGCCCGGTGCCCAGCGGACGGTCCTGCAGCGCGACGTCGATGCCGCGCCCGAGCGTGTCGGCCAGCTCGGCGACCAACGGGGAGATCCGCTGATGGTCGTGGCCGAGCACCACGACCAGGTGCTGGGGGGCCAGCTTCGTCATCGCGTGCAGCGAATGGGACAGCATGCTGCGTCCGCCGAGGGTGTGCAGCACCTTGGGGGTGTCCGATCGCATTCGGGTGCCGGGCCCGGCCGCGAGCACCAGGACCGCCGTGTCACCACGAAACGTCATCGACTCTCCTTAGAAATCCGACGCAATCCGACGCAATCTGGCGCGCCGAGCGTGCGCAGTTGCACGCTGACACGCCGTCAAGAGTGGCATTTCATGCACGCTCGCGGCAAAGAGCTGGGCTCCATGGGGCTGGTGGGGCTCCGTCGCCAGGACTCGAACCTGAACTATCTGAACCAAAATCAGAGGTGCTGCCGATTACACCACGACGGATTGCCGATCAAGACTTTAGTCCGAGGGCGTCGAGCCCGCGGCCCGGTGTGCCTCGGCCCGGGCGCGGCGCGCAAACCGATACCCTGGTTGACGTGGCAGCTCCCGAGAAAGAAGTGCGAGCGCCGCGCGCAAGGATGACCGGCAGCGAGCGCCGGCTGCAGCTCATCGGCATCGCGCGCTCCCTGTTCGCCGAGCGGGGCTACGACGGCACCTCGATCGAAGAGATCGCCCAGCGCGCGAACGTGTCCAAGCCGGTCGTCTACGAGCATTTCGGCGGCAAGGAAGGCCTGTACGCCGTCGTCGTCGACCGGGAGATGTCGGCGCTGCTGGACGGCATCACGTCGTCGCTGACCAACAACCGGTCCCGGGTGCGCGTCGAGCGCGTCGCGCTGGCGCTGCTCACCTACGTCGAGGAGCGCACCGACGGCTTCCGGATCATGATCCGCGACTCCCCGGCCTCGATCAGCTCGGGCACGTACTCCAGCCTGCTCAACGACGCCGTGAGCCAGGTCAGCTCCATCCTGGCGGGCGACTTCGCCCGTCGGGGCCTGGACCCGGACCTGGCCCCGCTGTACGCGCAGGCGCTGGTGGGTTCGGTGTCGATGACCGCGCAATGGTGGCTCGACACCCGCGAACCCAAGAAGGAAGTGGTCGCCGCGCACCTGGTCAACCTGATGTGGAACGGGCTGACGCACCTGGAAGCCGATCCGCGGCTGCAGGACGAGTAGCGCGCGAATCCGTCGCAAGAAGTACGCAAGCGCCTTTTGTTGAGATCGGCAGTAACCCGCAACTAGCCGGCAACGAAGGAGCCAACATGAATACGATCACCGGTGTGAAAGCAGCGGTTCTGGGCCTTGCGACATCCGCCCTGCTGTGGGGCGGCGCCGAGCTGGCCGCGCCCGCCGCACAAGCCGCTCCCTGCCCCCGTCTGCAGGCGTGCACGACGTGGTGCCCGGGGCAACCCAATCCCGCCGGCCGGCCCGTGCCGTGGGACACGGCCGTCTGCCACGACTACTACTGGGACTCCTACGGCGTCCACGACGTCGGCAACGGCGCGTTCTACCCCTGGCGCACGATGGGCTGGTAGTCAGCCGCAGTCGCGCGAGAGCAGATCGGCCGTCGTCTCCCGGCGCACCAGCTGGCGGACGCGGCCCTTCTTGACCGCGACCAGCGGCGGGCGCCCGACCAGGTTGTAGTTCGACGCCATGCTGTGGTGGTAGGAGCCGGTACACGCCACGGCGAGCAGGTCGCCGGGACGCACGTCGGCCGGCAGCTCGACGTCGCGGGCGATCTCGTCGCCGGCCTCACAGTGCCGGCCCGCCACGGTGACGACCTGCTTCACGCCGAGGCCATGCCGGTTCGCCAACGCGACCGTGTACTGCGCGCCGTAGAGCGCGACCCGCGGGTTGTCGCTCATGCCACCGTCCACCGACACGAACGTGCGGCCACCGGGCCGTGACTTGACCGACCGCACCCGGTACAGGGTGACGCCCGCGCGGGCGCTGATGGCGCGGCCCGGCTCGACGACGACGGCGGGCCGCGGGAAGTGCTCGGCGGCGCAGGCCTCGTCCAACGCGTCCTCGATGGCGGCGGCCAGGTCCTCGAGGCCGAGCTCACCGTCGCCGCGGACGTAGGGCACGGCGTGGCCGCCGCCGATGTTGAGTTCGGTGAGGATGACGCCGTGGGCGGCGCGGATGTCGGCCATCGCGGCGATCATCCGGTGAATGGTTTCGCCGAACAGGGCCGGATCGGTGACCTGCGAGCCGATGTGGCAGTGCAGCCCGATCAGGTCCAGGATCGGGTGGGCCAACACCCGCCGGACCGCGTCGGCGGCCTGGCCGCCGTCGAGCGTGAAGCCGAATTTCTGGTCGCTGATCCCGGTCGTCACCGCGCGGTGGCCGTGGATGTCGACGTCGGGCGTCACCCGCACCAGCACCCGCTGGCGTCGCCGGGCCAGCCCGGCGAGGTAGGCGATCTCGATGTCGGAGTCGACGACGATCCGCCCGACTCCGGCGGCGACCGCGTCCCGCAGCTCGTCGGGTGATTTCGCATTGCCATGCATGATGATGCGGCCCGGATCCATGCCGCCCGCCAGCGCGGTGGCCAGCTCGCCGGGCGAGCAGACGTCGATGCCGAGGCCCTCCTCGCGCGCCCAGCGCGCCACCGCGGTGGTCAGCAGCGACTTGCTGGCGTACACCACCTCGACATCGCGCAGCACCTTGCGGTAGCGGCGCGCGCGGTGCCGGAAGTCGGCCTCGTCGATCACGTAGGCCGGGGTGTCGAACTCGTCGGCGATCTCGGTAAGCGGCACGTCGCCCACGCAGAGTCGACCCTCCTCGTCGCAGGAGGTAGTCATCGGCCAGACGGCGGGGTCGAACCGCCGCGGCGCGGCCCTCCCGATGGAAGGCAGCATGTCCAGCAATGTCATGCTTCCAAGCTGCGCCCGGCAGGGCGTGCCAGCTGGTTTCCTTACGCATCCTTGACGCGGTCCGGCCCAATCTTGACGATCTGCAACGCCTTTTCGAGGCCCCCTAGAATGGGCGGCATCATGACCGCACCGGGGCCTGTTAGCCCAGATACCCCGATCGCGGGGCTCGTCGAATGGGCGTTGACCGCGCCGACGTTCACCCAACTCATCGCGCGCGCCTCCGATCGTCCCGACGAATTGACGCTGGTCGGCCCGGCCAGCGCGCGCCTTTTCGTGGCCGCCGCGCTGGCACGGCAGGGGCCGTTGTTGGTGGTCACCGCGACCGGCCGCGAAGCCGACGACCTGACCGCCGAACTGCGCGGCGTGTTCGGCGACGCGGTGGCGGTGTTCCCGTCCTGGGAGACGCTGCCGCACGAGCGGCTCTCGCCGGGCGTCGACACCGTCGGCACCCGCCTGATGGTGCTGCGCCGGCTCGCGCTTCCCGACGACGCCCGCCTCGGACCGCCGCTGAAAGTCGTGGTGACTCCGGTGCGTTCGCTGCTGCAACCGATGACCCCGCAGCTGGGCCTGGTCGAACCGGTCACCCTGACCGTCGGCGTGGAGATCGACTTCGAAGACGTGATCGTCCGGCTGGTCGAGCTGGCCTACACCCGGGTGGACATGGTCGGGCGACGCGGCGAGTTCGCCGTGCGCGGCGGCATCCTCGACGTCTTCCCCCCAACGGCCGAACACCCGGTGCGCGTCGAGTTCTGGGGCGACGAGGTCAGCGAGATGCGGATGTTCTCGGTCGCCGACCAGCGCTCCATCCCCGAGCTCGCCGTCGAGTCCCTGGTCGCGGTCGCCTGCCGCGAACTGCTGCTCACCGAGGACGTGCGGGCGCGCGCCGCCGAGCTGGCCGCCCTGCATCCCGCCGACGAGGGAGCGATCACCGGCACCCTCACCGACATGCTGGCCAAGCTGTCCGAGGGCATCCCGGTCGACGGCATGGAGGCGCTGCTGCCGGTGCTGCGTTCTGACGATCACGCGCTGCTGACCGATCAGCTCGCCGACGGCACCCCGGTGCTGGTGTGCGACCCGGAGAAGGTGCGCAGCCGGGCCGCCGACCTGATCAAGACGGGTCGCGAATTCCTGGAGGCGTCCTGGTCGGTGGCGGCGATGGGGCCGGGGAAGGGCGGCCAGGACAGTCAGGCGCCGATCGACGTGGCGCAGCTCGGCGGGTCGGGGTTCGTCGAGCTGGACCAGGTGCGTGCGGTGGCGGGCCCCTCGGGTCACCCGTGGTGGACGCTGAGCCAGCTGTCCGACGAGTCGGCGATCGAGCTGGAGGTCCGCGCGGCACCGTCGGCGCGCGGGCACCAGCACGATATCGACGCGATCTTCGCGATGCTGCGGGCGCACGTCTCGACCGGGGGCTACGCCGCGGTGGTCGCACCCGGGACGGGGACCGCGCACCGCGTCGTCGAACGGCTGGCCGAATGCGACACCCCCGCGGCCATGCTGGACTGCGGCCAGGCGCCCCGCAAAGGCGTGGTCGGCGTGCTCAAGGGCCCGCTGCACGACGGCGTGCTGATCCCGGGCGCCGAGCTGGTGATCATCACCGAGACCGACCTGACCGGCAGCCGCGCCACCAACGTCGACGGCAAGCGATTGGCGGCCAAGCGGCGCAACACCGTCGACCCGCTGGCGCTGACCGCCGGCGACCTGGTGGTGCACGACCAGCACGGCATCGGGCGGTTCGTCGAGATGGTCGAACGCACCGTCGGTGGCGCGCGCCGCGAGTACCTGGTGCTGGAGTACGCGTCGTCCAAACGCGGCCAGGCGGCCGACAAGCTGTATGTCCCAATGGATTCCCTGGACCAGCTGTCGCGGTACGTCGGCGGCCAGGCCCCTGCGCTGAGCAAGCTCGGCGGCAGCGACTGGACCAACACCAAGACCAAGGCCCGGCGCGCGGTGCGCGAAATCGCCGGGGAGCTGGTCTCCCTGTACGCCAAGCGGCAGGCCAGCCCGGGGCACGCGTTCGCGCCGGACACTCCGTGGCAGGCCGAGATGGAGGACGCGTTCGGGTTCACCGAGACCATGGACCAGCTCACCGCCATCACCGAGGTCAAAGCCGACATGGAGAAGCCGGTGCCGATGGACCGGGTGATCTGCGGCGACGTCGGCTACGGCAAGACCGAGATCGCGGTGCGGGCGGCGTTCAAGGCCGTGCAGGACGGCAAGCAGGTCGCCGTGCTGGTGCCCACCACGCTGCTCGCCGACCAGCATCTGGAAACGTTCCGCGACCGGATGGCCGGCTTCCCGGTGGTCGTCAAGGGGCTGTCCCGGTTCACCGACCCGGCGGAGTCGCGCGCGGTGGTCGAGGGCATGGCCGACGGGTCGGTGGACGTCGTGATCGGCACGCACCGGCTGCTGCAGACGGGGGTGCGCTGGAAGGACCTGGGCCTGGTGGTCGTCGACGAGGAGCAGCGCTTCGGCGTCGAGCACAAGGAGCACATCAAGGCGCTGCGCACCCACGTCGACGTGCTGACCATGAGCGCCACCCCGATCCCGCGCACGCTGGAGATGAGCCTGGCCGGGATCCGGGAGATGTCGACGATCCTCACGCCGCCCGAGGACCGCTACCCGGTGCTGACCTACGTCGGCCCGCACGACGACAAGCAGGTGGCGGCCGCGCTGCGCCGCGAGCTACTGCGCGACGGTCAGGCCTTCTACGTGCACAACCGGGTCAGCTCGATCGATGAGGCCGCGGCGCGGGTGCGCGGCCTGGTGCCGGAGGCGCGCGTCGTCGTCGCGCACGGACAGATGCCCGAGGACCTGCTGGAAAGCACCGTGCAGGGGTTCTGGAACCGCGAATACGACATCCTGGTGTGCACGACGATCGTGGAGACCGGCCTGGACATCTCCAACGCCAACACCTTGATCGTCGAGCGCGCCGACACGTTCGGCCTGTCCCAGCTGCACCAGCTCCGCGGCCGGGTGGGCCGCAGCCGGGAACGCGGGTACGCGTACTTCCTCTATCCGCCGCACGTGCCGCTGACCGAGACGGCCTACGACCGGCTGGCCACGATCGCGCAGAACAACGAGCTCGGCGCGGGCATGGCCGTGGCGCTGAAGGACCTCGAGATCCGCGGCGCGGGCAACGTCCTGGGCGTCGAGCAGTCCGGCCACGTGGCCGGCGTGGGCTTCGACCTGTACGTGCGGCTGGTGGGCGAGGCGGTCGAGGCGTACCGCGCGGCGGCCGACGGCCAGGTGGTCACGACGCCCGAGGAGCCCAAGGACGTGCGGATCGACCTGCCGGTCGACGCGCACCTGCCGCCGGACTACATCGCCAGCGACCGGCTGCGGCTGGAGGGCTACCGGCGCCTGGCCGCCGCCCCGGACGACGCGGCCGTCGCGGCTGTGGTGGAGGAGCTCACCGACCGGTACGGGCCGCTGCCCGAGCCCGCCCGGCGTCTGGTCGCCGTCGCACGGCTGCGGCTGCTGTGCCGCGGCGCGGGCATCGGTGAGGTCTCGGCGCCGTCGGCGACAACGGTGCGGTTGGCGCCGATGAGTCTGCCGGACTCCGCCCAGGTGCGGCTCAAGCGGATGTATCCGGGAGCCAATTACCGTGCCACCACGTCGACGGTGCAGGTGCCCATTCCGCGGGAGGGCGGCGCCTCGGCCGGGGTGGGCGCCCCGCGCCTGCGCGACGTCGAATTGCTGCAGATGGTTGCCAATTTGGTGACTGCCCTTCTGGGCAAACCGCAGCAGGAAATTGGTATAACGAGCGCCGGAGACGCAGCGAATTCGAGTGAGGAGCGACGGGCGCGATGATCGTCGTCTTGTTCGACCCCCGCCGCCCTTCGCTGGTCCCCATCGAGGCCATCGAGTACCTCACCGGCGAGGTGCAGTACACCGAGGAGATGCCCGTCGCGGTGCCGTGGTCGCTGCCCGCGGCGCGGCCGGTGCATTTCGGCGAGGACGCGCCGGTGTTGCTGTCGTCGGATCCCGCACATCCCGCCGTCGCCGCCAGGTTGGCCGCGGGGGCGCGGCTGATCTCGGCGCCGGAGACGCCGCGGGGCGAACGGCTGGTCGACGCCGTCGCGATGATGGACAAGCTGCGTACCGCCGGGCCGTGGGAGAGCGAGCAGACGCACGACTCGTTGCGGCGCTACCTGCTGGAAGAGACCTACGAGCTGTTGGACGCCGTCCGCAGCGGAAATGCCGACCAGCTGCGGGAAGAACTCGGCGACGTGCTGCTGCAGGTGCTCTTCCATGCCCGCATCGCCGAGGATGCGCCGCAGCTGCCCTTCACCATCGACGACGTCGCTGCCACCCTGATGCGGAAGCTGGGCAATCGGGTGCCGGAAGTGCTTGCCGGGAACTCGATTTCGCTCGAGGACCAGTTGGCACAGTGGGAAGAGCGCAAGGCCGCGGAGAAGCCGCGGCAGTCGGTGCTGGACGACGTACACACCGGTCAACCGGCGTTGGCGTTGGCGCAGAAGGTGATCGAGCGCGTCGCGAAGGCCGGACTGCCGGCCGACCTGGTTCCCGTCGAGATCACCTCGATCTGCGTGTCGACCGATGTCGATGCGGAAAACTCGTTGCGCACAGCGGTTTTGGAGTTCGCCGACGTTGTTCGCGGCGTCGAGAAGGCGATCGCGGCCGCGCGCCGCGGTGACGACATCGCCGAGGAGTTCGACGTGGCGCCCCTCGGCCGGGTCGCCGAGGAGGAGTGGCGCGCCCACTGGCCGTCGCTGCAGGAGGCGGACGCGCCGGCGGACGGGCCTGCGCCAGAGGCCCCCGAAGCCCCCGCGGTGCCCAAAACATCCAAGAAGCGAAAAGGCCGTCGGTAACGGGCGGATCGGCTCGCGCGTTGCGGTTTGGCGATAACTAACCGTCAGCGATCATACAAATGTTTGCTCTGGACCTGTATGTCGACATTTGCATACGCCAATCAGCTAGCCATAATCGCATACAGCAAATGCAATGTATGCGCGAAACGGCGATCCGGCGCCCGCCGCAAACGGGTGCCGCGCCAATCCCATGGGACGATGTTGAGACGGTCTGATGGGGGCTTCGTGGTTGCAGGGTGAGTTGCGAGGAGTCGAAGGAAGTCAAGGACGCATAGTGTCGCCGAGACGTTGGTTGCGGGCGGTCGCCGTTATCGGTGCGACCGCCATGCTTTTGGCGTCCAGTTGCACCTGGCAGCTCAGCCTCTTCATCCCCGACGGCGTGCCGCCGCCCGCCGGTGCCCCGGTGCCGCCGGTGGACACGAATATCACCACCGGCCGGCCGGCCGACCAGTTGCGTGAATGGGCGGAGCAACGCGCCCCGGCGCTGGAAATGCCCGTCATCGCGCTCGAGGCCTACGCTTACGCGGCCCGCGTCGCCGAGGTCGAGAATCCCAAGTGTCACATCGCGTGGACCACGCTGGCCGGGATCGGGCAGGTCGAGAGCCACAACGGCACCTACCGGGGCGCCGTGATAGCGCCCAACGGGGATGTCACCCCACACATCCGGGGGGTCCGGCTGGACGGCACCGGCGGAACGGTGCGCATCGTGGACAGCGACGCGGGGGGTCTGGACGGTGACGCCGGGGTGGAGCGCGCGAAGGGTCCGATGCAGTTCATCTCCGAGACCTGGCGGTTGTACGGGGTCGACGCCAACAACGACGGCATCATCAGCCCGGACAACATTGACGACGCCGCGCTCTCGGCGGCGGGCTACTTGTGCTGGCGTGGAAAGGATCTCGGGACGCCTCGAGGATGGATCACCGCGTTGCGGGCCTATAACAACTCGGGCGTCTACGCGCGGGCGGTGCGGGACTGGGCGACCGCCTATGCGGCGGGTCATCCGCTGTAGAAGGATAGAGCGCTGAGCCAGGCTTTACGCTGAAGGCTGCCCGGGAGACGGCTAGCGCAAAGGAGAACCCAGTGCCGATTATCGAGCAGGTCGGGGCCCGCGAGATCCTCGACTCGCGTGGCAACCCCACGGTCGAGGTCGAGGTCGCGCTGATCGACGGAACCTTCGCCCGCGCGGCCGTGCCGTCGGGCGCGTCGACCGGCGAGCACGAAGCCGTCGAGTTGCGCGACGGCGGTGACCGCTACGGCGGCAAGGGCGTGAAGAAGGCCGTGCAGGCCGTCCTCGACGAGATCGCCCCGGCGGTGATCGGGCTCAACGCCGACGATCAGCGGCTCGTCGACCAGGCGCTGGTGGACCTCGACGGCACCCCGGACAAGTCCCGGCTGGGCGGCAACGCGATCCTCGGCGTCTCGCTGGCCGTCGCGAAAGCGGCCGCGGATTCCGCCGAACTGCCGCTGTTCCGCTACCTCGGCGGGCCCAACGCGCACATCCTGCCGGTGCCGATGATGAATATCGTCAACGGCGGCGCCCACGCCGACACCGGCGTCGACATCCAGGAGTTCATGGTGGCCCCGATCGGGGCGCCCAGCTTCGCAGAGGCGTTGCGCTGGGGAGCCGAGGTGTATCACTCGCTGAAGTCGGTGCTGAAGAAGGAGGGGCTGTCCACCGGCCTGGGTGACGAAGGTGGCTTCGCCCCGGACGTCGCCGGCACCACCGCCGCGCTGGACCTGATCAGCCGGGCCATCGAGTCGGCCGGCTTCAAGCTGGGCTCCGACGTGGCCCTGGCCCTCGACGCCGCGGCCACCGAGTTCTTCACCGACGGCACGGGTTACCAGTTCGAGGGCTCCACCCGCACCGCCGAGCAGATGACCGAGTTCTACGCGGGCCTGCTGGGCTCCTACCCGCTGGTGTCGCTGGAAGACCCGCTGTCCGAAGACGATTGGGAAGGGTGGGCATCGCTGACGGCCGCGATCGGCGACCGGATACAGGTTGTCGGCGACGACATCTTCGTCACCAATCCCGAGCGGCTCGAGGACGGCATCGAGAAGGGCGTGGCGAACGCGTTGCTGGTGAAGGTGAACCAGATCGGCACCCTGACCGAGACTTTGGACGCCGTGGCGCTGGCCCACCACAGCGGATACCGCACGATGATGAGCCACCGCAGCGGCGAGACCGAGGACACCACCATCGCGGACCTCGCGGTTGCCGTCGGCTGCGGTCAGATCAAGACCGGCGCTCCGGCCCGCAGCGAGCGCGTCGCCAAATACAACCAGCTGTTGCGGATCGAAGAGGCGCTCGGCGACGCCGCCCGCTACGCCGGTGACCTGGCGTTTCCGCGGTACGCCCTGGACTCGAAGTAGGTTTGAATTCCGTTGACGCCCAACGGGAAACGCCGTTCCCCGGCCTCACGCCCGGGGAAAGCCGGCGACTCCTCACGGGCCCGTCGCTCCACTAAACCAGCCGCCAAACCTGCGAAAGCGGCACAGACGTCGTTGCGCGAGCAGGTCATCGAACCCATCAAGCAGTCGATCACCGAATCGGTGGAGCAGCGGTCTGACCAGCGGCTGGGCTTCACCGCGCGACGGGCCGCGATCCTGGCCATCGTCGTGTGCGTGCTGACGCTGACCATCGCCGGCCCGGTGCGCACCTACTTCCAGCAACGGACTGAGATGGAGCAGTTGGCCGCCAGCGAAGCCGCACTGCGCCAGCAGATTTCCGAGCTGCAACTGCGAAAGGACAAGCTCGGGGACCCGGCATATATCGCGGCGCAGGCCCGGGAGCGCCTCGGCTTTGTCAAGCCGGGCGACATCCCATTCCAAGTACAGTTGCCCGCGGGCGCGGCGGTGGCCCCGCAGCCCGGCTCCGAGCCCGCGAAACCGACCAGCAACGATCCCTGGTACACGTCGCTGTGGCACACCATCGCCGACGCGCCGCACCTGCCCCGCACCGAGGCCCCGTCGCCCCCGCCGGCCGCCCCCGAGCCCGGCCCACCCGGCCCGCCCGGCTCCCCGAACCCTGCGCCGCCCGGTGGTTGACCGAGCCGACCTGGAGGCCGTGGCACGACAGCTCGGTCGGGAACCGCGCGGAGTGCTTGCGATCGCCTACCGTTGCGCCGACGGTCAGCCCGGCGTGGTGAAGACCGCGCCGAAACTTCCCGACGGCACACCCTTTCCGACGCTGTACTACCTGACGCACCCTGCGCTCACCGCCGCGGCGAGCCGGCTGGAGACCACCGGACTGATGCGGGAGATGACCGACCGGCTGCAGGTCGACGCCGAACTGGCCGCGGCGTACCGTCTGGCCCACGAGTCTTATCTCGCCGAGCGGGATGCGCTCGAGTCGCTGGGGACGCGCTTCTCGGCGGGTGGCATGCCCGACCGGGTGAAGTGCCTGCACGTGTTGATCGCGCATTCGCTGGCCAAGGGGCCCGGGCTCAATCCGTTTGGCGACGAGGCGTTGGCACTGTTATCCGATGATCCGTCGATGGTGGAGGTGCTGCGGTGGCCGTGAACCGTGTCGCGGCAATTGACTGCGGTACCAACTCGATTCGTCTGCTGATCGCCGACGTGACCGGGGAGCGGCTGAGCGATGTGCACCGCGAGACGCGGATCGTGCGGTTGGGACAGGGCGTCGACGCGACGGGTGAGTTCGCGCCCGACGCACTGGCCCGGACCCGCGCCGCGCTGGCCGACTACGCCGAACTGCTGGCGGCGCACGGTGTTTCGAAGGTGCGTATGGTGGCCACGTCGGCGGCGCGCGATGTCGCCAATCGCGAGGACTTCTTTGCGATGACGGCCGCGGTGCTGGGTGCCGTGATCCCCGGTGCGGTTGCGGAGGTTATCACCGGCGGCGAGGAGGCCGGCCTGTCCTTCCGCGGGGCCGTCGGTGAGTTGGACAGCGCCGGAGCGCCTTTCGTCGTCGTCGACCTGGGTGGTGGATCGACCGAGATCGTGTTGGGCGAATCCGAGGTGGTGGCAAGCTATTCGGCCGACATCGGGTGTGTCCGGCTGACGGAGCGGTGCCTGCACTCTGATCCGCCGACGGCCGACGAGGTGGACTCCGCCCGTCAGGTAGTCCGCGAGCGACTCGACGTCGCGCTGCGTGCCGTACCGGTCGATGGGGCACGGACCTGGGTCGGGCTGGCCGGGACGATGACCACGCTTTCCGCGCTGGCGCACAACATGACCGCGTATGACGCTGCGGCCATTCATCTTTCGCGGGTAGCCGGCGACGATCTGTGGGCCGTCTGCGACCGGCTGATCGGCATGACCCGCGCGCAGCGTGCCGCCTTGGCGCCCATGCACGAGGGCCGGGCCGACGTGATCGGCGGCGGGGCCATCGTGGTGCAGGAACTGGCACGCGAGCTGCGTGCGCGGGCCGGCATCGACGAGCTGACCGTGAGCGAGCACGACATCCTGGACGGCATCGCGCTGTCGATTGCTAATTAGTAATGTGGCGACCCCGGCGTCTAAGAAACGCAGCTTCCACGCAGTGCCATATCGGGGGCTGCGCACCGCTGTAATGCGGTCTGTAGAAGCAATCAAAGGGAGCGGAAATATCGCCGTTGAAATTTTCGGTGAATGCGGCTGTTTGCCCGCCTCGTAGCGACAGTTGCTCGTCGGCCCCCCGACGCGTAACGGGGTAATAGGGGCTGAGTGGGCCCGACGTCTGAGTCACATACGTCACTCGCGTAAGCGGTCGGGACCATGCGGGTGTTTGCCCGCCTCGTAGCGACAGTTGCTCGTCGGCCCCCCGACGCGTAACGGGGTGATAGGCGCTGAGTGGGCCCGACGTCTGAGTCACATACGTCACTCGCGTAAGCGGTCAGGGCCATGCGGCTGTTTGCCCGCCTCGTAGCGACAACTATTTGTGTCAGACCCTCGTGCCACGATGCGGGAATGAACCTGACTCTCAAGGGAATCGAGCTTCGCTACGTGCTGACCTGGCACCTGGCGCTGCACGGGCCGTCGACCATTGCCGAGCTGATCGACGTCCTGAATTATCACGACTTCTCCATCCGCGGCCGGTCGTCGAAAGCGATCTCGGACGCTCTGCGTTGGGAAATGGGGCGTGGGCGGGTGCGCCGGATCGGGCGTGGCAAGTACGGCCCGTCTGGCATGCCGCGCGCCACCGAGTACCGGATCCATCAACGGGTGTTGGCTCTACGTGAGGAGGCGAGGCGTCGAAAACGGCTGTCGCTGTGAGGCGGGCAAACATCCACATGCTTCCGTTCCCGTGGCTGGAGTGACGGGTGAGACGCGCGACACCGCGCGACACCGCGCGACACCGCGCGACACCCTCATCCCTCGAACCGATACCCCATGCCCGATTCGGTCAGCAGATGCTTGGGGTGCGACGGGTCGTCCTCGAGCTTTCGCCGCAACTGCGCCAGATACACCCGCAGGTAATGGGTTTCGGTCGCATAGGCGGGACCCCATACCTCCTTGAGCAGCTCTTCGCGACCGACCAGCTTGCCCCGGTTGCGCACCAGCACCTCAAGCATGCCCCACTCCGTCGGCGTCAGGTGCACCTCGGCCCCGTCCTTGAGCACCTTCTTGGCGGCGAGATCGACTGTGAACGCGTCGGTTTCGATCACCGGATGCTCCACTTCGGAGGACGCGGCATTGCGGCGGACCGCGGCCCGCAGCCGGGCCAGAAACTCGTCCATCCCAAACGGTTTCGTGACGTAGTCGTCGGCGCCGGCATCCAACGCCTCGACCTTGTCCGATGAATCGGCGCGCGCCGACAGCACGATCACGGGCGCCGTGAGCCAGCCCCGCAACCCGCCGAGCACCTCGATGCCCGAGATATCGGGCAGGCCGAGGTCCAGGATGACGACGTCGGGCCGGTGCTCGGCCGCGGCCCGCAGCGCCCCCGCACCCGTCGACGCGGTCACGACCTCGTAGCCCCGCACGGACAAATTGATCTTCAGCGCGCGCAGGATGTGCGGCTCGTCGTCGATCACCAACACACGGGTCATGGGGCCTCCAGGTCCACCACCACGGTCAGCCCACCACCCGGCGTATCGCCGGCCGTAATGGTGCCGCCCATGGCCTCCACAAAACCACGCGCAACCGACATTCCCAGGCCGACACCCGTGTTGTTGTCATGATCGCCCAGTCGCTGGAAGGCCTCGAAGATCTGATCCTCGGCCCCGGTAGGGATTCCGGGCCCCTCGTCGATGACGTTGATCAGGACCCGGTCGCCCACCCGCCCCGCATTGACCCGGACCACGCAGTTGGGCGCGTAGCGCAGCGCGTTGTCGATCAGGTTGGCGAAGACCCGTTCGAGTAGACCCGCGTCGGCCAGCACCACGGCGTCGCCGACGTCCACCTTGACGCGGTCGATCGCGGATCGATAGAAACCGGTGGCGCCTTTGCCGATGCTGACCAATGCGCGCTGCATGGTCTCTTCCAGGTACACCCGTTGCAGCTCCGGACGGATGGCACCGGCGGCCAGGCGCGACGAGTCGAGCAGGTTTCCCACCAGCGCGGTGAGCTGGTCGATGGATTCCTCGATGGCGGCCAGCAATTCGGCGGTGTCCTCGGCCGAGAACGCGACGTCGTCGGCGCGCAGGCTGGACACCGAGACCTTGGCGGCCGCGAGGGGCGTGCGCAGGTCGTGACTGACCGCCGACAGCAGCGACCGGCGCAGCTCGTCGGCCCGCTTGATCGCCTCCGTCTGGCTGGCTTCCAGCGCCAGCTCGCGCTGCCGGACCAGCCCCGCCGCCTGGTTGGCGACCGCGCCCAGCACCCGGCGGTCCCGCGCGGAAAGCTTCCTGCCCGCCAACAGCAGCCAAAATTCGTCGTCGCCCACCTCGATCGCCGTATCCGCGGAATCGACGGTCCGGCAAGGCTCGTGGCCGGCGGAGGCGACGACGTCGGTCTGGTGCCGGTCTTCGCCGACCTCCCGCAGCAGGCTGACTGCGCGCTGCGAATAGGTCTCGCGCACCCGCTCGAGCAGCGTCTCGAGATCGGCACCGCGCAGCACCGAGCCCGCGAACAGCGTCAGCAGCTCCGCCTCCTGCGAGGCGAGCCGGGCCTCGCGGGTGCGTTTGGCCGCGCCGTCGACGAGGACCGCGACCGCCACCGCGATCAGTAGCAGCACCAGCTCGGTCACCGCGCTGTTGGGTTCGGCGATGGTAAAGCTGTGCCGCGGCGCGATCAGGAAGTAGTTCAACAGCATCCCGGACAGCACCGCCGAAAGCACCGCCGGGGCAACGCCTCCCAACAGGCCGACCAACAACACCCCGACGAAGAACAGGGCGCTCTCGCCGCCGGTGTCCAGGTACGGGTCCAGCAGGCTCACCGTGACGGCGCAGATGGCGGACGGGATGACCAGCGCCGCCAGCCAGGACGCGACGCGTCGCTGACCGGGCCCGAGTGACGCCACCCGAAAGCCTCGCTTGGCTTCCTCGTGGGTGACCAGGTGCACGTCGATCTTGCCGGAGCGCTGCACGATGGTGGGGCCGATGCCCTCCTCGAAAACGCGCGCCCAGCGCGACCGCCGGGACGTGCCGACCACCAACTGGGTGGCGTTCATCTCGCGGGCGAAATCGAGCAGGGCCGTTGCGATATCGTCGCCGACGACGGTATGCAAGGAAGCGTCCAGGCTGCCCGCCAGCTCGCGAATCTTGCTGAGCCGGGCCGCCGACAGGCCGGCGAGGCCGTCGCCGCGCAGCACGTGCACCACCATCAGCTCGGCGCTGGATTTCGACGCGATCCGGGATGCGCGCCGTATCAACGTCTCCGATTCCGCGCCGCCAGTGACCGCGACCACCACCCGCTCGCGGGCCTCCCACATGTCGGTGATCTTGTTCTCCGCGCGGTATTTTGCCAGCGCGGTATCCACCTGGTCGGCCAACCACAACAGCGCCAGTTCCCTTAGCGCGGTGAGGTTTCCGCGACGGAAGTAGTTGGACAGGGCGGCGTCGATCCGATCCGGCGCATAGACGTTGCCGTGGGACAGCCTGCGCCGCAACGCCTCGGGGGTGATATCGATGAGTTCGACCTGCGCGGCCTCGCGCACGATGGAATCCGGAATCGTCTCCTTCTGCTCGATCCCCGTGATCTGTGCGACGACGTCGTTGAGGCTCTCGAGATGCTGGATATTGACGGTGGAGATCACCGTGATGCCCGCGTCCAGCAGTTCTTCGACGTCCTGCCAACGCTTTTGGTTGGTGCTGCCCGGGGTATTGGTGTGGGCGAGCTCGTCGACCAGCACCACCTGCGGGCGGCGCGCCAGCACCGCGGGAACGTCAAGCTCGGCGAAGCTGCCACCGCGGTACTCGATCCAGCGCGGCGGAATGACCTCGATGCCGTCCAGCAACTCGGCGGTCTTGTGGCGGCCGTGGGTTTCGATGACGGCGGCCACCACGTCCGTGCCCCGTTCCAGGCGGCGGTGGGCCTCGCCGAGCATCGCGTACGTCTTGCCGACGCCCGGCGCCGCACCCAGGTAGATGCGCAGTTCCCCGCGCTTGGGGTGTTGGGCCTGCAGGCTGACGTCGTCGGTCACGTCAACCATCATCCACCGTGACCTAGCCGGTGACCGGGTACCGCTGGTCGAGTTGCAGGTTCAGCGTCACGACATTGACCGTCGGCTCACCGAAGAACCCGAGCACACGACCGTGTCGGTTGGCCGCAACCATCGCCCGAACCTGGTCCGGTGTGATGTGCCGCGCCTTGGCCACTCGCGCGATCTGGAGGTCGGCGTAGGCCGGGGAGATGTCGGGGTCCAGGCCGCTGGCGCTGGCCGTCACGGCGTCCGCCGGAACCCAGGGCTTGTCCGAAGCGGCCCCGTGAATCGGCACGAGCTGACCGCTCGCATAGTCCTCGCCGGCCTTCGCGCATGTGACCCGAACTCCCTCGTAGAAGGCCAGGAATGGCTCAGGCGTCGTCGTGCACGGCTCGTTGATGCTCACCACCCTGGCCGGGTGCGCGATGTAACCCCGTGCATCACGCGGGCCGATCACCGACAGCACCGCGCCGACGCCGCCGCCGGTGCAGAACGGCCGCGACCCGGCCTCTGCGCCCAGGCCTTCGAGCCGCGCGACGGCCGCACTGCGCGCACACACCGACGTCAGCAGGCTCGGCTTGGACGGCGCGTCGACGATGCTTTCGGGCCCCAGGTTGCTGCCGCCGCTGGACAACGGGTCGTACCCCGTGCCCGCCACCGAGGGCCGGCTCTGGAAATACTGCGGCAGCGGGTTGCCCGACGAGTCGGTGAACGATTGCCCGATCAGCCTGCTGCCGACCTGCTTCCCGGCGGCGGTCACGATCGACCCCTCCGCCTTGTCGTGCAATCCGGGCACCAGGGCAAGCAGCCAGATGAGCAGCGGGTAGCCCAGGCCGAGGATCACGGTGAGCACGAGCAGCGCGCGCAGGGCGGCCCAGTGTTGGCGAATTATGTTGGTGTAGTGCATCTCACGCCATTCCCGGGAGCAGTTGGACCAGCAGGTCGATGAGTTTGATTCCAATGAAAGGTGCGACGATGCCACCGAGTCCGTAGATTCCGAGGTTGCGGCTGAGCAGCTTCGAGGCCCGGCTGGGCGTGTACCGAACGCCCCTCAGCGCCAACGGAATCAGCGCGACGATGACGATCGCGTTGAAGATCACCGCGGACAGGATCGCCGACTGCGGACTGTGCAATCGCATCACGTTGAGCAGGTCCAGACCGGGGAACAGCGTCACGAACATGGCGGGGATGATCGCGAAATACTTGGCGATGTCGTTGGCGATGGAGAACGTCGTCAGTGCCCCGCGGGTGATCAGCAACTGCTTGCCGATTTCCACGATTTCGATCAGCTTGGTGGGGTCGGAGTCCAGGTCCACCATGTTTCCGGCCTCTTTGGCCGCCGATGTACCGGTGTTCATCGCCACGCCGACGTCGGCCTGCGCCAGCGCGGGGGCGTCGTTGGTGCCGTCGCCGGTCATGGCCACCAGGCGCCCGCCCTGCTGTTCGCGCTTGATCAGCATCAGCTTGTCCTCCGGCGTCGCCTCGGCGAGGAAGTCGTCGACCCCCGCCTCCTCGGCGATTGCCTTGGCGGTCAACGGGTTGTCGCCGGTGATCATCACCGTCCGGATGCCCATCAGCCGCATCGCGTCGAATCGGTCGCGCATACCCTGCTTCACCACGTCTTTGAGGTGGATGACGCCGAGCACGTCCGCTTTCTCCACCCCGTCGAGGCCGATGACCTGGCCCACGACCAGCGGGGTGCCGCCGGCGGCGGAGATGCCGTCGACGATCTCGCCCAACTCGGCGGGAACGGTGCCCCCGTGGGCGCGCACCCACTCGGCGACCGAGTTGGCCGCGCCCTTGCGGAGCTGGCGCCCGTCGACGTCGACTCCGGACATCCGGGTGGTCGCACTGAATTCGACCCAGGTCGCGTTGGCGAGCTCGCCCGGGGTCCGCGCCCGCAGGCCGTACGCGTCCTTGGCGTAGACGACGACCGAACGGCCCTCGGGGGTTTCGTCGGCGAGGCTGGACAGCTGCGCGGCGTCGGCGAGCTCGCCGTGGGTCACCCTGGAGAGCGGAATGAACTCTGACGCTTGGCGATTGCCCAGCGTGATCGTTCCCGTCTTGTCCAGCAGCAGGGTGTTGACGTCGCCGGCGGCTTCGACCGCGCGGCCGGACATGGCCAGCACGTTGCGTTGCACCAGGCGGTCCATGCCGGCGATGCCGATGGCCGACAGCAGCGCGCCGATCGTGGTGGGGATCAGGCACACCAGCAGGGCCACCAGGACGATGCCGCTGATGCCGGCGGCGCCCAGGGCCGACGTGTCCGGCACGCCGGGGTTGCCGGCCTTGGAGTAGATCGCCAGCGGCTGCAGCGTCGCCACGGCGAACACGAAGATGATCGTCAGGGCCGCGAGCAGGATGTTGAGCGCGAGCTCGTTGGGCGTCTTCTGCCGGTTGGCGCCCTCGACGAGCGCGATCATCCGGTCCACGAAGCTCTCGCCAGGCTTTTGGGTGATCCGGACCACGATGCGATCCGAGAGCACGGTGGTCCCGCCCGTCACCGCCGAGCGGTCGCCGCCGGATTCCCGGATCACGGGTGCCGATTCGCCCGTGATGGCCGATTCGTCCACCGACGCAATGCCTTCCACGACGTCGCCATCGCCGGGGATGACCTCGCCTGCGACGACCACCACGACGTCGCCCTGTCGCAGCAGCGGCGCCGCGACATCTTCGGGCGCGCCGGCGTGACCGGGCGCCCAGTCCGTCAGCCGATGCGCGATGGTGTCGGCCTTGGACTTGCGCAGGGTATCGGCCTGGGCCTTGCCGCGGCCCTCGGCTACCGCTTCGGCGACGTTGGCGAAAAGCACTGTCAGCCATAGCCAGAACACGGTCAGCCAGCTGAACCAGGTGTCGTCTCCGAATGCGAGCACCGTCGACCACACGGCGCCGATCTCCACGATGAACATCACCGGGTTGCGCCACAGGGTGCGGGGGTCGAGCTTGCGCAGCGCGTCGGGCAGGGACTTCAGCAGCAGGGCGGGGTCGAGCAGGCCGCCCTGCAACTTGTCGCCGGGCACGTGGCTGGTGCGCCGTCGCACCGGCGAAATCGTGGTGTCCGTGGCATTCATGGCTCAGTGGATCCCTTCGGCGAGCGGCCCCAGGGCCAGCGCGGGCAGGAAGGTGAGGGCAACCAGGATGACCGTCACACCGACCACCAGGCCGACAAATTGCGGCCGGTGGGTGGGCAGGGTGCCGCTGGACTCGGGCGTCGCACCCTGGCGGGCCAGCGAACCGGCCAGCGCCAGCACCAGGATCATCGGCAGGAAGCGGCCGAACAGCATCGCCAGGCCCAACGCGGTGTTGTACCAGTCCGTGTTGGCCGACAGGCCCGCGAAGGCGGAGCCGTTGTTGTTGGCCGCGGAGGTGAACGCGTACAGCACCTCGGACAGGCCGTGCGGCCCGGTGTTGGCCATGCCGTCCCGCTGTCCGGGCAGCGCCATCGCGACGGCTGTCCCGAGCAGCACCAGCAGCGGGGTGACCAGGAAATAGCCTGCCGCCAGCTTTATTTCGAGCGACGTGATCTTCTTGCCGAGGTACTCCGGCGTGCGGCCGACCATCAACCCTGCGACAAACACCGTGATGACGGCCAGGATCAGGATGCCGTACAGACCCGAGCCGGTGCCGCCCGGCGCGACCTCACCGAGTTGCATGTTGAACATCGTCATCAGGCCACCGAGGCTGGTCAGGGAGTCGTGGGTGGAGTCCACCGCGCCGGTGGAGGTCAGCGTGGTGGCGTCGGCGAAGACGGCCGAGTTCGCGACCCCGAGCCGCTGCTCAACCCCCTCGCTCGCCGCGCCGGCCGCCATCGGGACGGTGCCGTGGTGCTGCAGTTGGAACAGCATCATGAACGTGACGCTGATGGCCGCGATGATGCTCACGACCGCGGCGATCGCGTAACCCTGCTTCTTGCTGCCCACCATGCGGCCGAACGTGCGTGGTAACGAGAAGGAGATGACCAGCAGGAGGAAGATCTCCACCCAGTTGGTCCACGCCGTGGGGTTCTCGAACGGGTGCGCGGAGTTGGCGTTGTAGAAGCCACCGCCGTTGGTGCCCAACAGCTTGATCGATTCCTGGCTGGCGACCGGTCCGCCGGTGATGGTCTGCCCGCCTCCTGCCAGCGTCGTCACGACCTGGTCGTTGAGGTGAAAGTTTTCGATCACGCCGCCGGCGACGAGCACGACCGCGGCGAGGATGGAGATCGGCAGCAGGATGCGCAGCGTGCCGCGCACCAGGTCCACCCAGAAGTTGCCGAGCTCGCTGGTGCGCTGGCGGGCAAACCCGCGCACCAAGGCCACGGCGACGGCCATGCCGACCGCGGCGGACACGAAGTTCTGCACCGCTAAACCGGCCATCTGGACCAGGTGGCCCTGGGTGGACTCGCCGGAATAGGACTGCCAGTTGGTGTTGGTGACGAAGCTGACGGCGGTGTTCCAGGCCAGGGACGGAGTCATCTTCGTCGCGGGGTCGTGCAGGTGCAGCGGCAGCTTGCCCTGCACCAATTGCAGGACGAACAAAAAGATCACGCTGACCGCCGAGAAGGCCAGCACGCTGCGCGCGTAGGTTCCCCAGGTCTGCTCCGAGCGGGAGTTGACGCCGATCAATCGATAGACCATCGACTCGACGCGCGAGTCTTTGTCCGACGTGTATGCCCGATACATGTAGTCGCCGAGGGGCACATGCACCAGGGCCAGCGCCGCGACCAGGACGACGAGGAAGATGAGGGGTGCCGTCAAGTCCGTTGTGCTCACTAGAACCTCTCCGGAAATAGCAGAGCGCCAACGAGATACAGCGCAATAGCGATCGAAAGCGCTAGACCGATGGCGTTTTCGTAGTTCATAGCCGCTCGACCAGCTTCTGCATCAGGCCGAGCAGCGCGAACACCGCCAGCGTCAGCGCGAGGTAAACCAACACGCCCATCATTTCTCCCATCCGGCTTGGCCACGGCGCTGTCGCGGGCGTAGTCAGCTTGAAATTAGATCCGGCCGGCGGCCCGCGCGGGCGGGTTGACGCTTTCCTAACGTCCCTGGCAGCCACCTTTACGTTTTCTTAACGGGTGCTGTGACAGCGATGCGAATCGCCGTTCTCCGCTTGACGCGCTCCGTTGTTCGGGTCTTTAATGAGCCTGCGCTTCGTTAGGTGAGGCTTCTGCGCGAATACAGGCCACTGATCCGACGACGTCGAGAGACGCCCAGGGTTAGGACAGGTCTTCCCGGCTCAAGGGATGACCCAAAGTGGCTTCCCGCCGTGTCGGCGGGATACGTCGCGTAGTGCCAAAGCTCTGATGAGAGAAGTGTTTCGGTCGTCCCTTGGGGCGCCCCGATCGATTCTTCTCCCAACAACCTGCGTTGCGTTGACGGCCGATGCGTGCGCGCATCCGATCGCGAGGAGGTGGGGACGACATGGCACTCGGTGATAGTCCGTACCCCAGTCCGGCGCGAAAGACGTTGTCTCTCAGGCCTGCTCACAACCGGCTGACTGCGTAAGTCGCGACCTTAGCCTGTTGCGCCCCAAGAGGGTTGCGTAGCAGGCAAGTCCGGCGTGCGCGCCGCCGTTCCTGCGTCGTTGCCACAACACGCCGCACCCGACTCGACTTGGAAGTTCAATCATGAGTTTTCTCAACTGGAATGCGCGGTACTCGGTGCCGGCGGACTCCGCCGCCCAACGGCGCAACGGCGACCGGCCGGACCCGCCGGCCGCAGAGACGGGTGCGGTGCTCGATTCTGCGCACATCGGCGACATTCACGGCGCGCTGGGCAGCATCGGCCAGCACGAAACCGCGCATGGCCGCAGCCGGTGGCAGCGGCTGCGGCTGTTGCTGGCGGTCATGGGCCCTGGCCTGATCGTGATGGTCGGCGACAACGACGCCGGCGGCGTCGCAACCTACGCGCAGGCCGGGCAGAACTACGGCATGACGCTGCTGTGGACACTGGTGCTGCTGATCCCGGTGCTCTACGTCAACCAGGAGATGGTGGTGCGGCTGGGCCTGGTGGCCGGCGTCGGGCACGCGCGGCTGATCTTCGAGCGGTTCGGAAAGTTCTGGGGCGCCTTCAGCGTGGGCGATCTGTTCGTCGTCAACGCGCTGACGATCGTCACCGAATTCGTCGGTGTGTCAATGGCGTTGGGCTATTTCGGGTTGCCCAAGGCCGTCGCCGTGCCGTCGGCGGCGATCCTGTTGTTCGCGGTCGTCGCCGGTGGGTCATTTCGTCGGTGGGAGCGGCTGCTGTTCGCCCTCATCGCGGTCAACGTGGTCGTCTTCCCGCTGGTTCTGATGCTGCATCCCAAGGCCGGACAGGTCGCTTCCGGGCTGGTGCCGTCGTTCCCGGGTGGCCTCAACTCGACGCTGCTGTTACTGATCGTGGCGATCGTCGGTACCACGGTGGCGCCCTGGCAGTTGTTCTTCCAGCAATCCAACGTGGTCGACAAGCGGCTGACACCACGCTGGATTCACTACGAACGCATGGATCTGCGCATTGGCATTGCGGTGGTGACGCTCGGGGCGACCGCGATCATGATCGCGGCGGCATTCGGGTTGGCCGGCAGCGAGGCCGCCGGGAACTTCACCGACGCCGGCTCGGTCGCCTCCGCGCTCAGGGACAACATCAGCCCTACCGCCGGCGGGTTGTTCGCGATCTTGTTGCTCGACTCCTCCCTGATCGGTGCGAACGCGGTGGGACTGGCCACCACCTACGCGCTCGGTGACACGTTCCGGCGCCGTCATTCCCTGCACTGGAAGCTGACCGACGCCCCGGCGTTCTACCTGGCCTACGGGCTGCTGTTGGCCGTCGCCGCGGCGGTCGCGTTCAGCCCCGACTACGTGCTGGGCGCCCTCACGCTCGGAGTGCAGGCCCTCGCCGGAGTGCTGCTGCCGTCGGCCACGGTGTTCCTGGTGTTGCTCTGCAACGACAAGCAGGTGCTGGGCCCGTGGGTGAACACCACCCGGCAGAACGTGGTGGCCGGCACCATCGTCTGGGTACTGGTGCTGCTGTCGCTGGCACTGACGGCCGCCACGATCTTCCCCCATCTGTCCACGGCCACCATGGAATTGGGCTTCGCGGTCGGTGCGGCCGTGGGTGTCGCCGGCGGTGTGGCGCTGTACGGGAACCACCGGATCGAGGGGTTGCGCGAAAAGCGCCGGCGGCTGGCTCGGGTGCGGGCCGCGTTCAGCGGCATCGATCCCGTTGACATCGATGAGGTAGCGGCGCTGCCGCACGATCGTGCCGACCGTCGGGCGGTGCACGAACAGGACCGATCGACCTGGCGCACACCGGCGCTGGAAGACCTCGAAGGGCCCATCGTCACTCCGCTGCGGTTGGCCGGGATGATCGCGCTGCGCGCCTACCTGCTGGTGGCCACCGCCCTGGTCGCGGTGAAGATCGGCCAACTCATCGTGGGCTGACCGCGGGTGCCCGTCCGCTACGCGTTGTCGCTGGTGGGGACGTCGATCAGCGGAATCCGCAGCCGGAACACGGTCCGGCCGTTGGCTGACTCGGCGGTGACCGAGCCGTGATGCGCCTTGGCGATCGAGCTCACGATGGCCAGCCCGAGGCCGTTGCCCGACCCGTTGGTCCGCGACTTGTCGGCGCGGACGAACCGCTGGAACAGCCGCGGCAGGATCGCGGCGTCGATGTCGGGTCCGTCGTCGTCGACGGTGAGTTCGGCGAAGGGCGCGCCGGGGCCGCGATAGTGACGGGTGATTCCCGTCGTGACAGTAACCCCGGGTGGCGTGTGTACCCGGGCATTGGTGAGCAGGTTGCTCACGGCCTGGTGCAGGCGGGCCTGGTCGCCGCGGACCCATACCGGTGCGTCCGGCAGGTCCTTGACCCAATTGTGGGTGGGCGCGGAGACGGACGCGTCGTTCACCGCGGTGATGGCGAGGTCGGCGAGGTCGACGTCTTCGGTCTGCAGGTCTTCACCCTCGCCCAACCGCGACAGCAGCAGCAGCGAGTCCACCAGCGACGTCATGCGCCGGGCCTCGGACTCGATGCGGGCCAGCGCGTACTCGGTGGTGGGGGGTAGGGCCGAGCTGTCCTGGCGGGTCAGTTCGGCGTAGCCCTGGATCGACGCCAGCGGGGTGCGCAGTTCGTGGCTGGCGTCGGTGATGAACTGGCGCATGCGCAGATCGGAATCGGCGCGGTGCGCCAGCGCGCTGTCGACGTTGTCGAGTAGTCGGTTCAGCGTGTGTCCGACGATGCCGACTTCGTTGTCGGGGTCGGTGTCCTCCGGTTCCACCCGGGTGCTGATGCGATGGTCGTCGCCGGTGAGGGGCATCGCCGCGACCTCGGCCGCGGTCGCGGCGACCCGCCGCAGCGGGCGAAGCGCGAGCCCCACCACCCATACCGTGAGCCCCGCCGTGATCGCCAGCGCGGTCGCCACGAGGATCGTGGTGGTGATGTTCTTGCGCTCGATGATCTGGTTGGCGAGGTTCAGCGAGACGCCGACGACGAGCACGTCGGAGCCCTCGATGCTGCAGTCAACGCGGTAGGAACCGAGGCTGCCGAGCTTCTGCGTGCGCGCCGGTCCGTCGACCCAGTGCTGCGCCTGGATGGCGCGGACGACGTCGGGCGGCGCAGGCCGTGCCTGGTCTTCGGAGAAGACGGCCGAGCCGACCACCACTCCGTCGTGCAGCACGGCGATGATGTTGCCCGGCGTCTGCCCCGGAAACTCCAGCAGCGCTTCGGCGATCGGGGGAGTGGTGGGGTGAACCGGCGTGTGTTCGCCCTTGCGGTACCGATCGTAGGAGTGGGTGAACGCGTGCAGCGACTTGGCGACCTCGGCGTCGTTCATGGTGGTGACGTAGCCGCGCAGCGTCAGCACGGAGACCACGCCGACCGTGAGCAGGACCGCGCTGACGACGAAAAGCACGCCCAAGAGCAACTGGCGGCGCAGCGAACGGGGGAGCCACCGGGGAGTATTCCGGTCGTCGCTCATACGGTAATTATTCGGGCGGTCGCAGCATGTATCCAACTCCGCGAACGGTATGGATCATCGGTTCGCGGCCGGAGTCGATCTTCTTCCGCAGGTAGGAGATGTAGAGGTCGACGATGCTGGTGCGGCCGGCGAAGTCGTAGTTCCAGACCCGGTCGAGGATTTCGGTGCGGCTGAGCGCCCGGCGTGGATTGCGCATCAGGAAGCGAAGCAGCTCGAATTCGGTCGACGACAGCGAGATCGGCTGGCCGCCGCGGGTTACCTCGCGGCTGGCGGTGTCGACCTTCAGGTCGCCGAGCTTGAGCGATTCGCCCGCCGGCGGCGTGGTCTGGCTGGACCGGCGCAGCAATCCGCGCAGCCGCGCGACCAGCTCTTCCAGGCTGAACGGCTTGGTCATATAGTCGTCCGCGCCCGCGGTGAGCCCGGTGACCCGGTCCATGACCGAATCGCGCGCGGTGAGGAACAGCGTGGGGGTATAGGCGTCGGACTCGCGCACCCGCCGCAGAATGTGCAGCCCATCCACGTCCGGCAGCATGATGTCGAGGACCAGGACGTCCGGAGCGACCTTGTCGAACTTGGCGATCGCGTCACGTCCGTTGTGCGCGATCTCGACGTCCCAGCCTTCGTAGTGCAGCGCCATCTTCACGAGGTTGGTCAACGCCGGCTCGTCATCCACCAGCAAAACGCGGATCGGTGAACCGTCAGGTCGATAGATTCGCGGCAACTGTCCGAGGATGGCCTGTCGTGGCCGTTGGGTGCCTGCGTAGCTCGTGATTGCGGTCATATTGGCTTAATTCTCCCAACCCCCATATGGGGTTGTCACGGAGTTCATAGAGTTCTCAAATGTCTGCGCGCCGCAGGCGGGCGTCGGACGTGGCGAGATATGTATTTGATATGCGTTGTGCCGCTTTGGCGTGTTACGCCAAAAACGCTGTGCTGCACAGGCGTTGATGTATTCAACCTAGCCGTCGGCCGGCGGAATCTCAAACGGTAAGCCCGCGAGCAGCTTTCGCATCCAGGCATCGACGACGACCGCAGCGGGCCGCGTCCAGCAAAC
>NZ_JCALCE010000028.1:0-76929 GCF_059812195.1 Mycobacterium sp. NGS68
AATGAGGGGCTTTTACGTCTGCTCGTCAGATTTGTCACCTGGCGTGCACCGACATGTCAGCGCGCCGATGCCGATTAGCACATCGACTGCGTCACGTTGGTGCCATGAGCATCGCTTCTGTTCTGATAGCCGCCGAAAAACCCGGCGGCCCGGCGACGTCCCCAGTGTCGGGGGCGTCCGACGGGCCGCACTACTCCCTGTTGCTATCGACCGACCCGAGCATGATCGAGGCCGCGCAACGCCTGCGCTACGACGTGTTCAGCGCCACACCCGGATTCACGCTGCCGGGTGACGGCCAGCGCGACGAAGACCGCTTCGACGAGTACTGCGATCACCTGCTGGTCCGCGACGACGACACCGGCGCGCTCGTCGGCTGCTACCGGATGCTGCCCCCGACGGGTGCCATCGCCGCCGGGGGCCTCTACACCGCGACGGAATTCGACGTCAGCGCCTTTGATTCGCTGCGGCCCTCCCTGGTCGAGATGGGTCGCGCCGCGGTGCGCGACGGCCACCGCAACGGCGCCGTGGTGCTGCTCATGTGGGCGGGCATCCTGGCCTACCTGGACCGCTGCGGCTACGACTACGTGACGGGCTGCGTGTCGGTGCCGATCGACGAGGACGGCCCGAGTCCGGGCAGCGCGCTGCGCGGAGTGCGCGACTTCGTGCTGAGCCGGCACGCCGCCCCGCCCGAGTACGGGGTGCGCCCATACCGGCCGGTGCGGGTGCACGGCAGGGACCTGGCCGACATTCCGCCGCCACCACGCCCGTCGGTTCCGCCGCTGATGCGGGGCTATCTGCGGCTGGGCGCGCAGGTCTGCGGCGAGCCCGCACACGACCCGGATTTCGGGGTCGGCGACTTCTGTGTGCTGTTGCGAAAACAGGACGCCGACACCCGGTACCTGAAGCGGCTGCGGTCGGTGTCGGCCGCGTCCGACCTGGCGGCCGGCGCGCGATGAGCGTTCCCGCGGTCACCGGGCATGCCTGGCTGCCCCGCACCTCGTGCGACGTCAGCTGTGTGAGCGAAGTGGCCGCGTCGCGGCGGTCACTGGTGTATCTGCGGGTTGCGCGCCGCATCGTGCTGGCGCTGCTGCTGGCGCCGGGGCTGCCGCTGCTGGCCGTGCCGCTGCCGGGCCGCACCCGCGTACAGCGCGGCTACTGCCGGTTGGTGCTGTTCTGTTTCGGTGTGCGGATCACGGTGTCGGGCAACCCGATTCGCAACCTCCGCGGTGTCCTCGTGGTCAGTGACCACATCTCCTGGCTGGACGCCTTCGCCATCGGCGCGGTGCTGCCCGGCTCCTTCGTCGCCCGGGCCGACATGTTCACCGGGACCGCGACCGGCATCGTGGCCCGGGTGCTGAAGATCATTCCGATCGAGCGGGCCAGCCTGCGCCGGCTGCCCGAGGTGGTCGACGCCGTGGCCCGCCGGCTGCGCGCCGGCCACACCGTGGTGGTCTTCCCCGAAGGCACCACCCGGTGCGGCCATTCCGGTGCGTCCCACCCGGGGTTCGGGCCGTTCTATCCGGCGATGTTCCAGGCCGCCATCGACGCCGGCCGGCCGGTGCAGCCGCTGCGGCTGACGTATCACCACGGCGACGGCACGGTGTCGACCGCGCCGGCCTTCGTCGGCGACGACACCCTGTTGCGGTCGGTGTGCCGCCTGCTCTCGGCGCACCGGACGCTGGCCCGCGTCCGGGTGGCCGCCCTGCAGCTACCGGGCACCGACCGGCGCGCGCTGGCCGGCCGGTGCCATGCCGAGGTGCACGAGGCGCCGCCGCGCCAGGCCGGGCACGCGCTGGTGGCCTGAGCGGGTGTGCGGCTGACGGTCCCATCGGTCACTTCAGCCACGGCGAGGTCGCGGGTGTCTTTTTGCCTGCCTCACTCGACAATTCGGTGTCGCCGTGGGCGCCTGAGTGTGAATCCAGGGCCGTCAGGACTTGGTGCGCCACCACTGATACAGGCTGGCGATGTCCGGACCCTGGATCACGCCCTCCTCCAGCTTGGCCGTGTCCGTCCACGCGACCATCGAGGACGACGAATTGTCGCCCTGCCCGGTTCCGCACTGGACCTGGCCGGCGTTCTTGTCGCCGGAGCCGTAGCCCCACGGCCCGGGCGATTGCTGGTTACCCGGACATGTCGAGGACAACGTCATTTTCACGTGCTGCAACGCCTGGCCCAAGTCATCGGTGTTTGCGTACAGGATGAACACGGCACTCGCGGGCCCGTCAGACTCGGTGCTCTTGTCGCAGCTCACCGTTTCCACCGCATGCGGGGTGGGACTCACCACCTTGCAATTGCTCGAGGAAAAGCCCTGCGGCAGCATCGACATCAGCTTGCTGGGGTCAGCCGAGGCCGTGCCGCCGTTGACGGCCGACCCGAGAAGGGCTGCGGCGCCGAGTGCGGCACCGGCGACCAGCCTGGCGGATTTGGAGAGATCGAACATCACACACGACCCTTCTGGCGCCCGGCGAGGGGTTCCTGACGCTGCTGACGCCGTTTTATAGTGCGGCTAAATAGTGCGATACCGGCGAATCGTACGTCACCAGGTGGATCGGCGATACGGTGCCGGCGAAGGCGGACGGCCGGTCGACCGCTCGCGAGTTCTGGGCCACACGGCCGGCCCGGTATTCTGGGGCCCGTCATGGTCTACCTGGATCACGCCGCGACCACCCCGATGCACCCCGCCGCCATCGAGGCGATGACGGCTGCGCTCGGCACGGTCGGCAACGCGTCGTCGCTGCACACCAGCGGCCGCGCGGCGCGCCGGCGGGTCGAGGAGTCTCGGGAGCTGATAGCGGCCAAACTTGGCGCGCGGCCCTCGGAGGTGCTCTTCACCGCCGGCGGCACCGAGAGCGACAACCTGGCCGTCAAGGGCATCTATTGGGCCCGCCGCGACGCGGAGCCGCGCCACCGCCGCATCATCACCACCGAAGTGGAACACCACGCGGTGCTGGACGCGGTGGCGTGGCTGGTCGAACACGAAGGCGCCCAGGTGACTTGGCTGCCGACCGCTCCGGACGGCTCGGTGTCGGCGGCCGCCCTGCGCGAGGCGCTGGACAGCCACGACGATGTCGCTTTGGTGTCGGTGATGTGGGCCAACAATGAGGTCGGCACCATCCTGCCGGTAGCCGAACTCGCTGCCGTCGCAGCCGAATTCGAGGTTCCGATGCACAGCGATGCCGTGCAGGCCGTGGGGCAGCTGCCGGTCGACTTTCCCGCCAGCGGGCTCTCCGCGATGAGCGTGGCAGCGCACAAGTTCGGCGGACCGCCGGGTGTGGGCGCGTTGCTGTTGCGCCGTGACGTCACCTGTGTGCCGTTGTCCCACGGCGGCGGGCAGGAGCGCGACATCCGTTCGGGCACACCCGATGTCGCGGGTGCCGTCGGGATGGCCGCGGCCGCGCAGATCGCGGTGGACGGGCTGGAGGCCAACAGCGCGCGGCTGCGCACGCTGCGCGACCGCCTCGTGCAGGGTGTGCTGGCCGAGATCGACGACGTCCACCTCAACGGTGCCCGCGACGCCATGCGACTTCCGGGCAACGCGCACTTCACCTTCCGCGGCTGCGAGGGCGACGCGCTGCTGATGTTGCTGGACGCCAACGGAATCGAGTGCTCCACCGGATCGGCCTGCACCGCGGGCGTGCCGCAGCCGTCGCACGTGCTGGTCGCGATGGGCGCGGACCCGGCCAGCGCCCGCGGCTCGCTGCGGCTTTCGTTGGGGCACACCAGCGTCGACGCCGACGTGGACGCGGCGCTGCAGGTGCTGCCGGGGGCGGTCGAGCGTGCCCGCCGGGCCGCCCTGGCCGCCGCGGGGGCGCCTAAGTGAGGGTTCTCGCCGCGATGAGCGGTGGCGTCGACTCGTCGGTCGCCGCCGCCCGCATGGTCGACGCCGGCCACGACGTCGTCGGCGTGCACCTGGCCCTGTCCAGCGCGCCCGGCACGCTGCGCACCGGCTCGCGCGGCTGCTGCTCGAAGGAGGACGCGTCGGACGCCCGCCGGGTCGCCGATGTGCTCGGAATACCGTTCTACGTATGGGATTTCGCGGAGCAGTTCCAGGCGGACGTGATCGACGACTTCGTCGCGTCCTACGCGCAGGGTGAAACCCCCAACCCGTGCGTGCGCTGCAATCA
The DNA here is from genome assembly GCF_059812195.1 of Mycobacterium sp. NGS68. Classification (NCBI taxonomy): domain Bacteria; kingdom Bacillati; phylum Actinomycetota; class Actinomycetes; order Mycobacteriales; family Mycobacteriaceae; genus Mycobacterium; species Mycobacterium sp. NGS68. The sequence goes on from NZ_JCALCE010000028.1 coordinate 4,125, forward strand.
GCGGATCAAGTTCGCCGCCCTGTCCGCGCGGGCGGTGGCGCTGGGCTTCGACACGGTGGCGACCGGCCACTACGCGCGGCTGTCGCAGGGCCGGCTGCGCCGCGCCGTCGACCGTGACAAGGACCAGTCCTACGTGCTCGCGGTGCTGACCGCCGAGCAACTGCGGCACGCCGCCTTCCCCATCGGGGACACGCCCAAGCCGCAGATCAGGGCCGAGGCCGCTCGGCGGGGCCTCGCGGTCGCCGACAAGCCCGACAGTCACGACATCTGCTTCATCCCGTCGGGCAACACCCGCGCCTTTCTGGGCGAGCGCATCGGGGTACGGCGCGGCACTGTCGTCGGCGCCGACGGGGCGGTGCTGGCCGCCCACGACGGCGTGCACGGTTTCACGATCGGGCAGCGCAAGGGCCTGGGCATCGCCGGGCCCGGGCCGGACGGCCGCCCGCGTTACGTCACGGCCATCGATGCCGACACCGCGACCGTGCACGTCGGTGCCGCGGCGGACCTCGACGTGCACGAGTTGGTCGGACGCGCGCCGGTGTTCACCGGGGGAGCCGCGCCGTCGGGTCCCGTCGAGTGCCTGGTCCAGGTCCGGGCCCACGGCGAAACCGCCGGCGCGGTAGCCGAATTGGTCGACGGTGAGCTGACGGTCCGGCTGCGCGTCCCGCTGCGCGGCGTGGCGCGCGGCCAGACGCTGGTGCTGTATCGGCCGGATGCCGACGGCGACGAGGTGCTGGGCAGCGCGACCATCTCCGCCGCCCGGCGCTGAGACCGGCTAGCCGGGTATGTTCGCGGCGATGTTGGTCATGACGATTTCGGATACCGAGGGCGGGAAGCCGCAGTAGGTGACTTCCAGCAACGCCACCGACAGCACCCGGTAGTCGCGGCCGCAGCCGCCCGGCCGCATGTGCAGCGAGTTGCCTTCGGTTTTCCACCTGCCCACATACGGGTGGCCGTCCGGGTTGGCCGCGCAGTCCCGCACCGTGTTGACCAGAGCGTCGAATGCTCGCCGGGCGGTGTCGGGATCGCGGTAGGCGGCGGCGGCCTCCGAGATCAGGGCGCCATCCGGCGGGTCCTGGAAGGTGGTCTTGTGGAACTCCTCGATGTCGGGCCCGAAGGTCGCGGTCTCGGCGTAGATGAACCGGCACTCCCGCGGCGCGGTCCGGGCCAGCTCCTCGATGTCGATCGGCGTCCGCCCGTCCATCGTAGGGATGATCGTCAGATGCTCTCCGGCGCCGGTGATCGCGCCCATGCGGGGCTGTTCCAGCAAGATCTGGTCGACGTTCACGCCGTGCACGCCCCTGGCGGCGGGGCCGAATCCCGACAGCGCGGTGCCGTCGACCACGCGCGTGCACGCCGCCGTCAGTAAAACCGCGCCGCAGAACACCAGCGACCGCGCCAACCCTGACATCTGACACCCTTCTGACCTTCGAACCTACCCAAGCCGGCGGGCCGCAAACACCCCTGCCGAACGGTCGTCGGTGTGAGGTCGAATACGGTTGCCGGGTGAGTGTTTTGGCACAGCTGGCGGTGAGGGCCACGGGCATTGGATCCTGGCCCGGCAGCAGCCCGCGGCAGGCCGCCGAGATCGTCGTCGGCGAGTTGGCCGATGCGCTGGCCCACATCGTCGAGTTGCCTGCCCGGGGAGTGGGCGCGGACATGCTGGGACGGGCCGGAGCGCTGCTGATCGACGTCGCCATCGACACCATGCCGCGCGGATACCGGATTGTCGCGCGGCCCGGCGCGGTGACCCGGCGGGCCGTGAGCTTGCTCGACGAGGACATGGACGCCCTCGAGGAGGCGTGGGAGACGGCCGGGCTGCGCGGCACCGGGCGCGTGGTCAAAGTGCAGGCACCCGGACCGATCACGTTGGCCGCCGGGCTGGAGCTGGCCAACGGCCACCGGGCGATTACCGACCCGGGCGCGGTGCGAGATCTGGCGGCATCGCTGGCCGAAGGCGTTGCGGCACACCGGGCGGCGCTGGCCCGTCGGCTCGAGGCGGACGTGGTGGTGCAGTTCGACGAGCCGTCGCTGCCGGCGGCGCTGGGCGGGCAGCTGACAGGGGTGACGGCGCTGAGTCCTGTTGCCGCGCTCGACGAAGCGGTGGCCGGCGCGCTGCTGGACACCTGCGTCGCGGGCGTCGGCACCGACGTGGTGGTGCACAGCTGCGCGCCCAACCTGCCCTGGGAACTGTTGCAGCGCAGCGAGATCAGTGCGATATCGGTGGACGCCGGGGCGCTGCGCGCCGAGGATCTCGACGGCGTCGCCGCGTTCGTCGACTCGGGCCGCACCGTCCTGCTGGGCGTCGTGCCGACCAGCGCGCCGAACCGGCGGCCGTCGGTGGAGGAGGTGGCCGCCGCCGCGACCGGGGTGGCCGACCGGCTCGGCTTCGGCTGGTCTGTCCTGCGCGACCGCATCGGACTCACCCCGGCGTGCGGGCTGGCGCCGGCCACCCCGCAATGGGCGCGGACCGCGATCGGGCTGGTCCGTAAGGCCGCCGAGGGGCTGGCCGACCACGACGGCTGACAGCCCCTGTCGGCTGCCTCATCCGCCTGTCGCGCCCGAGCGGTTACGCGCGTTCGTCGAGGACGAGTCAGGTGTTAGTGCCGTCCGGGCCTTTGCTGCCGGGGTTGCCGTTAGGGGTAAGTCCTGGACTGTGACCGCCGACGCCGCCGGCCCCGCCGGTGCCGCCGTTCGTGCCGTTGCCGCCCTTGCCGCCGTTGCCGCCGTCGCCGCCGTGACCGACGGACAAAGCGCTGCTGCCGGCGCCTCCGCTGCCGCCGGCACCGCCGGCGCCGCCGGGCTTGCCGTAGCCGACGCCGCCGGCGCCGCCCTGGCCGCCGTGGCCGCCGTTGCCGGCGTCGGTCACGCTGCCGCCGCCGTCGCCACCGGCTCCACCGACGCCGGCGCCACCGCCGGCACCGCCGGTGATGCCGAAGCTGGCACCGTCGCCACCGTTGCCGCCGACACCGCCCTGGCCGCCGTTGCCGCCGGCGGTGACGCCCGCGCTGCCGCCCACGCCACCCGTGCCCGCGTTGCCGCCCGCGCCGCCGTCGCCGCTGTATCCGAAGAGGCCACCGACGCCGCCGGTGCCGCCGGTGCCGCCATTGCCGCCGGTGCCGCCGTTGCCGGCGTTGTGTAGCGAGACGGCGTCGGCGCCGGACCCGGCGCCGCCGGTGCCGCCGAAGCCGCCGCGGCCGCCGGTGCCGCCGGTGCCCGCGTTGCCGCCGCCGTTGCCCGCCGCCCCGCCGATGCCGCCATTGCCGCCATTGCCGCCGGAGCCACCGGGGTAGCCGTTATCGGTCGTGCTTTGGCCGGTGCCGCCGGTGGCGCCGTTGCCGCCTGCGCCGCCCGCGCCGCCGTTGCCGTTGACTCCGGTACCGACAGCCGCGCCGCCGCCGCCGCCTTCGCCGCCCCGCCCGCCGTTGCCGCCGGGTTGCCCAAAACTTTGCGTGCCGGAGGCGGCGCCGCCGCCTCCGCCTGCGCCGCCTGCGCCGCCGGTGCCGCCGTTGCCGTCCGTGCCGCCGGTGCCGCCCTGGCCGCGGGCGCCGCCCGCCCCGCCGTGACCGCCGTTGCCGCCGGTCCCGCCGGTCCCGCCGCCGTCGGCGCCGTTGCGGCCGCTGCCTCCGGCGCCGCCCAGGCCGCCATTGCCGCCGCTGCCGTTGAGTCCGGCTCCGCTCGAGTTGCCGCCGGTACCGCCGGCGCCCCCGTCGCCGCCGTTGCGGCCGCTGCCGGTGGCGCCGGCGCTGCCATAGGCGCCGCCTGCGCCGTTGCCGCCCGCGGCGGCGACGCCCGCGGTGGCGCCGGTGCCGGCGGTGCCCGCCGCTCCGCCGTTGCCCCCACTGCCGCCGTTCTGCCCGCCGCCGCCGTTGTCGAGCCCGCCGTTGCCGCCATGGGCGCCGTTGCCGCCGCGGCCCGCGTTGCCGCCGGTGCCGGTCGCGCCGCCGGCGCCGCCGTTGCCGCCGGCGCCGCCGTTGCCGCCGTTGTGGCCCGCGGTGCCGGGGGCGCCGTTGACGCCGATGGTCCCGTTGCCGCCGTTGCCGCCGTTGCCGCCGGCCGCGCCGCTGCCTGCGGTGGCGCCGGTGCCGGCGGCACCCGCCGCGCCGCCGTTGCCGCCCGCGGCGCCGTTCTGCCCGCCGCCGCCGTTGTCGGGGCCGCCGTTGCCGCCGTTGCCGCCGTTGCCGCCGCGGCCCGCGTTGCCGCCGGTGCCGGTCGCGCCGCCGTTGCCGCCGTCGCCGCCGTGGCCCCCCGCCCCGCCCGCGACGCCGGCAGCGTTCAGTCCGCCGTCGAACCCGACGGATCCGTTGCCACCGGCACCGCCGTTGCCGCCGGCGGCGCCGAGGCCCGCGGTCGCGCCGGAGCCGGGGGTGCCGGCGTTGCCGCCGGCGCCGCCGTTGCCGCCGGCCAGCCCGGTGTTCTGGCCGGAGTCGTTGGTCCCGCCGCCGCCGGCCCCGCCGTTGCCGCCGCGGCCGGCGTTGCCGCCGGTGCCGGTCGGGCCGCCGCTGCCGCCGTCACCGCCCGCCCCGCCGTTGCCGCCGTGGTCGCCGGCGAAGCCGACTGTTTGACTGCCGCCGGCCCCGTTGCCGCCGGCGCCGCCGTTTCCGCCGGTGGCGCCGTGGCCCGCGGTGGTGCCGGTGCCGGCCGTGCCGGCATCGCCGCCGTGACCGCCCTGGCCGCCGGCAGCGGCGGTCTGCCCGCCGACTCCCTGGTCTGCCCCGCCGGCCCCGCCGCCGCCGCCGGCCCCACCGCTGCCGGCGTTGCCGCCGATGCCGGTATCGCTGCGACCGCCGTTGCCGCCGTCACCGCCCTTGCCGCCGGTACCGCCGGGGCCGCCGCCGGCGAGGTTGGGGTCGGTGCCGCCGCCGAAGCCGCCGGCCCCGCCGGCGCCACCGGCGCCGCCGGCCCCGCCACCGACGCCGCCGATGCTGTCGCTGCCGTCACCGCCCCTGCCGCCGAGGCCGCCGGTGCCGCCCCCGCCGGCGTTGCCGTTGGGGCCGCCGCTGCCCGTGCCGCCGGTGCCGCCGGCCCCGCCGGCGCCGCCGCTCTGCCCGCCGGACCCGGTGTCATCCCCGCCGTGGCCGCCGGCCCCGCCGTTGCCGCCGTTGCCGGCGGCTCCGCCCGGGTTGATGCCGCCGGGGGTGCCGGAACCGCCCATACCGCCGGTCCCGCCGGCCCCGCCGGCCGCGTTCAGCCCGCCGGCCCCGCCGGCCCCGCCGTCGCCGCCGTCGCCGCCGTGACCGTTGGCGCCCTGGGCGGGGACGGGGTAGGAGCTGCCGCCCGCCCCGCCGGCGCCGCCCTTGCCGCCGGCGTGGCCGGCCGCCCCCTGAGCGCCGGCGCCACCGGCGCCCCCGGCGCCGCCGTTACCGTCGGTCTGCGCGCCCGCCCCGCCGTTTCCGCCGTTGCCGCCGTTGCCGCCGTTGCCGCCGGGGATGACGGCGTCGCCGCCCTTACCCCCGGCACCGCCGTTCCCGCCGTGGCCCGTGAGAATGCCGCCCAGCCCGCCGGACCCGCCGTTCCCGCCGTTTCCGCCGTTGACGCCGGCCACGCCCGAGCCGCCGTTGCCGCCATTGCCGATGAGGATCCCGCCGTCGGTGCCGTTCTGCCCGGTCCCCGGCGCCCCGTCGGTGCCGTTGCCGATCGCCGGGCGCCCCGTCAGCATCTTGACCGGCGAGAACAGCGCATACTTCTGGGCCTCGCCCACCACATCCAGCAGCTGGGTGGACGCCAGCTCGGTGCCCACATAGCGGACGGCGCCACCCAGCAGGTTCCCCACGAACCCGTCGTGGAACAGCAGCGTGCGCAGGTTGAGCGCTTGAAATTCCGCCGCGTGGCTGCTGAATAGCCGCGTGATGGCCCCCGACACCTCGTCGGCCGCCGCGGGCGCGATCGCTGTCGTCGACGGTGCCGCCGCCGCGGCCGCCGTCCTGATCGCCTCGCCGATGCTGCCCAAGTCAGCCGACGCCGCGGCCAGCACCTCCGGTACGGCGGTCAGATGTGACGACATCGCGGCTCCCCTCACGTCCGGTGATCCACAGATTGTGGGCCCGCCCGAGAGCCCGGGAACTGCGAAATCGGAGTACGACGCTACGCGGGGCCGAGCGGGTACGTGGGCAATTCGGCTGGTTAGGGGGTGTCCGGGCCCTTGGTGCCGTCGTGGCCGTCCGAGCCGGCGATGGAAGCTCCGCTGCCGTGGGTGCCGCCGGCGCCGCCGACGCCGCCAGGCGGCCCGAAGCCACCGGCCCCGCCGTTGCCGCCGTTGCCGCCGTTGCCGCCGGACAGGCCGCCGCCGCCGTTGCCGCCGTGGCCGCCGCCGCCGCCGGCGCCGCCGGGGGCACTGAAACCGCTGCCGCCGTGGCCGCCGAGCCCGCCGTTGCCGCCCGCACCGCCCCGGTCGCCGGGACCGCCGAGGCCGCCGTAACCGCCGCCGCCCCCGACGCCGCCGGCCCCGCCGCCGAGGCCGCCGGTGGCGCCACTCCCGCCCGCGCCGCCGGTGCCGCCGGTGCCGCCGGCGCCGCCGCCGACGCCGATCGAGGAGGTACCGATGTAGCCCGCGCCGCCGCCGCCGCCCGTGCCCGCGAGGCCGCCCTGGCCGCCGTCGCCGCCGATGCCGGTAGCGCCGCCGGAGCCGCCCGCGCCCCCGACGCCGCCGACGCCGCCGGTGCCACCGGCGCCGCTGAAGTGGTGGTAGCCGATGGTCGGGCTGTCCGTGGTCGCCTTGCCGCCGTCGCCGCCTCGGCCGCCGACGCCACCCGTGCCACCCGTGCCGCCGGTGCCCGCACCGCCGGCCCCGTTGCCGGCGGCGCCGCCGACGCCGCCCGCGCCGCCGGTGCCGCCGAGGTAGCCGGGCTTGCCTTGGGCGGGATCGTTCGCGCCCGTCGCGCCGACGCCGCCGGTGCCGCCGGCGCCGCCCTGGCCGCCGTTGCCGTTGGTTCCGTTGGCGCTCGCCGCGCCGCCTGCCCCGCCGACGCCGCCGATACCGCCGGCGCCCGGGTTGTTTCCGGGTCCGGATGCGTTGCCGCCGGCGCCGCCTTGGCCGCCCATGCCGCCGTGCCCCCCGATGCCGCCGACGCCGGTGGCGCCGCCGTCGCCGGCATCGCCGCCGGCACCCCCGGCGCCGCCAGTGAAGCCGACGGTGTTGGGGGCGCCGTTGGCGCCGGCACTGCCGTTGCCGCCGGCCCCGCCGTTGCCGCCGGTTCCGCCGGCGCCCGCGGTGGCGCCGGTGCCCGCGACGCCCGCGGCGCCGCCGGCGCCGCCATTGCCGCCGGCATACCCGACGGCCCCTGAGTTGGCGGCGGCGTTGCCGCCCGCCCCGCCGGCGCCGCCGGATCCGGCCTTGCCGCCGTGGCCGGTGGCGCCGCCGGCGCCGCCGTTGCCGCCGGCCCCACCGGCGCCGCCGTTGTCGCCGACGAAGCCGTTTGTCTGGCTGCCGGCACTGCCGTTGCCGCCGGCGCCCCCGGCCCCGCCGTCCCCGCCGGTGCCGCCGTGGCCGTTGGAACTCGGGTCGAAGCCGGCGCCGGCCGCACCTGCGTCTCCGCCGTCGCCGCCCGCGCCGCCGGCCATGGCGGTGTGGCCGCCGAATCCCGGGTCGGCGCCGCCGCCACCGCCGGCGCCGCCCGCACCGCCGTTGCCGGCGTCGCCGCCTGCGATGACGCCTTTGCCGCCGTTGCCGCCGGTACCGCCGTGGCCACCGGCCCCACCGGGGCCGCCGGACAGGCCGGCCGTGAGGGGAATCCCGCTGCCCCCGGCGCCGCCCGCACCGCCCACCCCGCCGTTACCGCCGGAGGTCGCGCCTTCGGACTCCATGAACCCTTCGCCGCCGGCCCCGCCGTTGCCGCCGTTGCCACCCATGCCGCCGCCGGGGGCGTTTGCGTTGGGGCCGCCGCCGCTGGCCACGCCGCCGTCGCCGCCGGCACCGCCGTTGCCGCCGTTGGCGCCGTCCTGCCCGATGTTGGGCCCGCTATTGCCGCCGACCCCGCCGTTGCCGCCGTCGCCTCCGTTGCCGGCGAGGCCGCCGGGGTTGAAGCCACCCGGGCTGCCGATGCCGCCCCTGCCACCGCCCCCACCGTCCCCGCCGGGGGAACCCTCCACGCCGGCTCCACCGCCCCCGCCGGCCCCGCCGTTGCCGCCGTTGCCGCTGACACCGGTCGCCACCGCCTGGTAGGCGTTGCCGCCGTTTCCGCCGGCCCCGCCGGTGCCGGCCTTACCGAAGTCCGAGGCGGCGCCGGCCCCACCGGCCCCACCGTCACCGCCGTTGCCTTCGGCGTAGCCCGCCCCGCCGTTTCCGCCGTTGCCGCCCTTCCCGCCGGCCCCGCCGGGGCTGGTGGCGTCGCCGCCTTTACCTCCGGTGCCACCGTTTCCGCCGTGCCCGACGAGGCTCCCGCCGGCCCCGCCGTTCCCGCCGTTGCCGCCGGCCCCGCCGTTGACGCCGGCCACCCCCGAGCCGCCGTTGCCGCCGTTGCCCATGAACCACCCGCCGTCGGTGCCGGCCTGCCCGGTGCCCGGCGCCCCGTCGGTGCCGTTGCCGATCGCCGGGCGTCCCGTCAGCGCCTTGACCGGGGAAACCAGCGTCAGTTGCTGGCCCATGTCCACCAAATTGAGCAGCTCGGTGCCCACATAGCTGTTGGCGCTCTGCAGCACGTTCTGCACGAACGCGTTATGAAACAGCAGCGTCTTCAGGTTGAGCGCCTGAAATTCCGCCGCGTGGCTGCTGAATACCTGCGTGATGGCCGTCGACACCTCATCGGCCGCCGCGGCCATGATCGACGTGGTCGGCCGCGCGGCCGCGGCGGCGGCCGTCCTGATCGCTTCGCCGATCCCACCCAAATCCGCCGACACCGCTGCCAGCGTCTCGGGTGCCGCGACCACGTATGACGACATCGTCTGCTCCCATCACCTCAGGTGCTCCGCAGGCCATCAGACAGCGTGGGAACTGCGAAATCGGCCTATGACGCTACGCGCGCCCGGCTCAATGCGTCGGCAAATTGCCTGCTCTTGAAGCGTCCTTTCGGCGGCGACCACAGCCGGAGGTGTCGGAGGCCTTCGATAACCTGCCAGGGTGACTTCGGCTCAACCACTGCCCCCCGGCGTAATGCGCGAGTGGCAGGACCTGGCCGAGGAGGTCCGCGAACACCAGTTCCGGTACTACGTGCGTGACGCGCCGATCATCACCGACGCGGAGTTCGACACGCTGCTGCGCAGGCTGGAGTCGCTGGAGGCCGAGCACCCCGAACTGCGCACGCCGGACTCGCCCACGCAGTTGGTCGGCGGGGCCGGGTTCGCCACCGATTTCGAGTCGGCCGAGCACCTCGAGCGGATGCTCAGCCTGGACAACGCGTTCAGCAGCGACGAGCTCAACGCCTGGGCCGCGCGCATCCACGCCGAGGTGGGGGACGCGGCGCACTTCCTGTGCGAGCTGAAAATCGACGGCGTCGCGCTGTCGCTGGTCTACCGCAACGGCCGCCTGACCCGGGCGGCGACCAGGGGAGACGGCCGCACCGGCGAAGACGTCACGCTGAACGCCCGCACCATCGACGACATCCCCGAACGGCTCACCGCCAGCGACGATTACCCGGTGCCCGACGTGCTCGAGGTTCGTGGCGAGGTGTTCTTCCGCGTCGACGATTTCCAGGCCCTCAACGCGAGCCTGGTCGAGGCGGGCAAGGCGCCGTTCGCCAACCCGCGCAACAGCGCCGCGGGGTCGCTGCGCCAGAAGGACCCGGCCGTCACGGCCCGCCGCAAGCTGCGGATGATCTGCCACGGGCTGGGGCACACCGAGGGTTTTCGGCCGGTCACCCAGCACGACGCATACCTGGCGCTAGGGGCCTGGGGGCTACCGGTTTCCGCGCACACCACCCTGGTGGACGACATCGCCGGCGTGCAGGAGCGCATCGACTACTGGGGCGAGCACCGCCACGAGGTGGACCACGAAATCGACGGCGTGGTCGTCAAGATCGACGAGGTGACGCTGCAGCGCAGGCTGGGTTCCACCTCGCGGGCGCCGCGCTGGGCCATCGCCTACAAGTACCCGCCGGAGGAGGCGCAGACCACGCTGCTGGACATCCGCGTCAACGTCGGCCGGACCGGGCGCGTCACCCCGTTCGCGTTCATGACCCCGGTCAAGGTGGCGGGGTCCACCGTCGCCCAGGCCACGCTGCACAACGGCTCGGAGGTGCGGCGCAAGGGCGTGCTGATTGGCGACACCGTGGTGATCCGCAAGGCCGGCGACGTGATCCCCGAGGTGCTGGGCCCCGTCGTCGACCTGCGCGACGGCTCCGAGCGCGAATTCGCCATGCCCACAACGTGTCCCGAATGTGGCACCACGCTGGCGCCGGAGAAGGAGGGCGATGCCGACATCCGCTGCCCCAACGCCCGGCACTGCCCGGCGCAGTTGCGGGAGCGGGTATTTCACGTCGCCAGCCGCAACGCCCTGGACATCGAGGTGCTGGGCTATGAGGCGGGTGTCGCGCTGCTGCAGGCGGGTGTCATCGCCGACGAGGGCGACCTCTTCGCCCTCGACGAGGAAAGCCTGCTGCGCACCGAGCTGTTCACGACCAAGGCCGGCGAGCTGTCCGCCAACGGCAAGCGACTGCTGGCCAACCTGGGCAAGGCCAAGGCCGCACCGCTGTGGCGGGTGCTGGTGGCGCTGTCGATCCGCCACGTCGGGCCGACGGCCGCGCGGGCGCTGGCCACCGAGTTCGGCGACATCGACGCCATCCGCGACGCGTCCACCGAGCAGCTGGCCGCGGTCGAGGGGGTGGGGGCCACCATCGCGGCCGCGGTCACCGAGTGGTTCACCGTCGACTGGCACCGCGAGATCGTCGACAAGTGGAAGGCCGCCGGGGTGCGCATGGCCGACGAGCGCGACGACAGCATCCCGCGCACGCTGGCCGGGCTGACGATCGTGGTCACCGGCTCGCTGGCGGGGTTCTCGCGCGACGACGCCAAGGAGGCGATCGTGTCGCGGGGCGGCAAGGCCGCCGGTTCGGTGTCGAAGAAGACCTCCTATGTCGTCGCCGGCGACTCGCCGGGGTCCAAGTACGACAAGGCCGTCGAACTCGGCGTGCCCATCCTCGACGAGGACGGGTTCCGCCGCCTCATCGAAGAGGGGCCGCCCGGTATCGAAGCCGCGTCCGAAGGGGGAGAGTAGGCGTATGCCGTTCTATCAATGCGTCGTTCCCGCGGGCTCGCTGGACGCCGACAAGCGTTCCGCCCTGGCCGGGGCCATCACCGAAATTCATTGCAGCGTCACGGGTGCGCCCCGCGGGTTCGTCAACGTCTTGTTCCTCGAGTACCAGCCCGGAACGTACTTCACGGCCGGCAAGCCCAACACCTGTTCGGCGATCAACGGCAGCATCCGCGCCGGCCGCGATCGCGAGACCCGGGCGCGGCTGCTCACCGAGCTGTCCGCGGCGTGGACGTCGATCACCGGCCAGGACGCTCGATCGCTGCTGATCGGTTTGAACGACATCGACCCCACGTCGATCATGGAGGCGGGGCTGATCATGCCCGCCCCGGGCGAGGAGGCGCAGTGGCTCGAGAGCAACGCCGACGCGCTCGGGGAGTTACTCGCGAGCCAGTAGGCCGACAGGCGGGGCCGGCGTGAATCCGTGGCCCACACCCGATCCGGTCGGACCCGGACAAGAGTCGGTCTGGGATTATCCCCGGCCGCCGCGGTTGGAGGAGTTCGCCGGCTCGATAACGGTCGAGTTGGGCGGCCAGATCATCGCGCGGACAACCAGCGCCTGGCGAGTGCTGGAAACCAGTCATCCGCCCACCTATTACCTGCCCCGGGAAGCCTTCCGCGATGGTGTGCTGCGACCGGCATCCGGCACGTCATGGTGTGAATGGAAGGGTCGGGCCAGCTACTACGACCTGGTCGTCCCGGCCGCGACTGCGCCGCGCGCCGCCTGGACCTATCTCGCGCCCACGGCCCGATTCTCGCCGCTCGCAGGCGCCATCGCGGTGATGGCCGCCCAGGTCGACCGCTGCACCGTCAACGGCGAGGGGGTCATCGCTCAACCGGGCGGCTTCTACGGCGGTTGGGTGACCAGCTGGATTGTCGGGCCGTTCAAGGGAATTCCGGGGTCGACGGGGTGGTAGCCGGCGGGGGCGCCCGTCGTCAACGCCCGGTCACCGGGACGGCGATCTCGTTGCGGCGGCGGAACGGCAGCGTCCACGGCGGGTCGTAAAACCATGCCTGTGGGTCACCCGACGGCTCGAATTCGGTATCGTCCAGCGCGCGCCGCAGCTCATCGGTGCGTGCGGCGATCACCTCAGGCTCGTAGCCGCCGGCAAAGCGCAGCACCGCGACGGTCTCACCCGGCACGGCGACCAGTTGCACGTCCGCGTCATCGGGCTCGGGCAGGGTCTCGAGCGTCCACTTGGCGGGCATGAAGAATCGAATCACCCAGGAGCCGTCCTGGCCTGTGGTCTGAGAGACGGGCGCTGTCATGGCGATTCGATCGCCCCTCGTGGTGACGTTCGCGCCCTGGCTGACCGGAGCAGTCATGGCGATCTTCGACTTCTGGTGATTGCCGCCGAAAATGTAGCCGGCCAGCCGGCGGAAGCCCTGGGTGCGGGCGCTGTCCTCGTCACCGGTGACCGTGGTCTGTGCCGCGATGCGAGCCCCGTAGCGCCGGATCTCCACTCCGTTGACGCGCTCGACGATCTCGAAGGGCGGCTCTTCGGTCCCCGCCCGAACACCGACGATGGAGCCGGCCCCCTGCGCCACCTGGGGCACCAACGACGCGATTTTTCTCAACATACTGCTCCCACCTCTGGCCAGGGGACTACGGCTGCAATCGAGTTGGCGGGCAAGCCGTATGGGCCCATAGTGCCACGATTCTCGTGACCGGGGCGCCGCAGCGGACGCCGTGGCCCTATCGTGTGCTCTATGGCCCAGACGGCGACCGACTCCGCGGACGTATCACCGTGGTCACCCCGCGAGGCTGAATTGCTCGCGGTGACTTTGCAGTTGTTGCAGCAACACGGCTATGACCGACTGACGGTGGACGCCGTGGCCAACACCGCCCGTGCCAGCAAGGCCACGGTGTACCGCCGCTGGCAGACCAAGGACGAGCTGGTGCTCGCCGCGTTCATCGAGGGAGTGCGGCAGGCCGCGGTCGCGCCGAACACCGGCACGCTGCGGGGCGACCTGATCAAGCTCGGCGAGATCTGCTGCCTGCAGGGCAACCAGCACGCCAGCACCATCCGCGCGGTGCTCGTCGAGGTGTCGCGCCACCCCGCGCTCAACGACGCCCTGCAGCATCAATTCCTCGATCAGCGAAAAGCGTTGATCAAGCAGGTACTTCGCGAAGCCGTGGACCGGGGTGAGATCACCGCGGACGCGCTCACCGACGATCTGTGGGACCTGCTGCCGGGGTATCTGATCTTCCGCTCCATCCTTCCCGACCGTCCGCCGACCCGTCGGACCGTGCAGCGGTTGGTGGACGATTTCCTCATCCCCGGCCTGACCCGATCCGCCGGGTAACGCGGTGAAAGTGTACGGTCCCGTCTCTTGTGAAGTACGGTCCGGTACCGTACTGTCAGATCCATCGATCGCGCTGTCTGTTAGCCGGCCGAGCGTGGCCGTTTCGCCCGATCATCGAAAGGCCAACCGGTGAAGGGGATTTCAGGATTTTCGCCAGCCACCGTCGTCAGGCGGGGATGGATGGTGCTGGTGGCGGTGGTCGTGCTCGCGGCCGCGGGTTTCGCCATCTATCGCCTGCACGGAATTTTCGGCTCGCACAACAACACGTCGGCCAACAGGGGCCTGTCCGACCAGATCGTCCCGTTCAACCCCAAGAGCGTGGTGCTGGAGGTTTTCGGCGACCCCGGGGCGGTGGCGACCATCAACTACCTTGACGTCAACGCTCAGCCGCAGGAGGTACGCAACGCCCCGTTGCCGTGGTCGTTCACGATCACCACCACCGAGCCCGCGGTGCTCGGCAACGTCGTGGCGCAGGGCGACGGCGGCATGCTCGGCTGCCGCATCACCGTCAACGGCGAAGTCAAGGACGAACGCACCGTCAACACACCCAGCGCCTACACCTTCTGCCTGGACAAGTCCGGATGAGCGACGGACAACGGGCGCGCATCCCGCACCTCATCCGCACGCTTGCGGTGCCCATCCTGCTGTTGTGGGTGGCCCTGGCCGCGGTCACCAACGCCCTGGTGCCGCAACTGGAAGAGGTGGGCAAGACCCACAACGTGGCGCTGAGTTCGCCGGATTCGCCGGCGCTGATCGCCACCAAACGCATCGGTCAGGCGTTCCATGAGTTCGACACCGACAGTTCGGCCATGGTCGTGCTGGAAGGTGACAAACCGCTCGGCGCGGACGCCCACCACTACTACGACGGCCTGGTCCGCAAGCTCGAGGCGGACCGCAAGCACGTCGAGCACGTGCAGGACTTCTGGGGCGACTCGTTGACCGCGGCGGGATCGCAGAGCAACGACGGCAAGGCCGCCTACGTGCAACTCAACCTCGTCGGCAACCAAGGCTCGGCGGTGGCCAACGAGTCCGTCGGCGCGGTGCGCGACATCATCGCGAAGACCCAACCGCCACAGGGCATCAAGGTTTATGTGACGGGCGCGGCGCCGCTCATCTCGGACCAGTTCGACGTCGGCAGCAAGGGGACGGCGAAGGTCACCGCAATCACCATCGGGGTGATCGCGGTGATGCTGCTCTTCGTCTACCGGTCGTTCGTCACGATGCTGCTCGTGCTCATCACGGTGCTCATCGAGATGTCCGCCGCCCGCGGCATCGTGGCGGTGCTGGGCAACGCGGGGATCATCGGGCTCTCGACGTACGCGACGAATCTACTCACGCTGCTGGTGATCGCCGCCGGGACGGACTACGCGATCTTTCTCGTCGGGCGCTATCAGGAGGCGCGCGGCGCCGGAGAAGATCGAGAAACCGCCTATTACACCATGTTTCACGGGACGGCCCACATCGTGTTGGGCTCCGGACTGACCGTTGCCGGCGCAGTGGCCTGTCTGGGCTTCACCCGGCTGCCGTATTTCCAGAGCCTGGGCATCCCCGCCGCGCTGGGCATCCTCGTCGCGCTCGCCGCTGCGCTGACCCTGTCGCCGGCCGTGCTGACCCTGGGCGCCGCTCTGGGGTGCTTCGAACCCAAGCGTGCGATGCGGACCCGCGGCTGGCGGCGGATCGGCACCGCCATCGTCCGCTGGCCCGGCCCGGTACTCGCGGTGTCGTGCGCGCTGGCCTTCATCGGCCTGCTCGCCCTGCCGGGCTACAAGACGAGCTACGACACGCGCCCCTACATGCCCGCCGACGCGCCGGCCAACGTCGGCTTCACCGCCGCCGAGCACCACTTCTCCCGGGCCCGGCTGGAGCCCGAGCTGCTGATGGTCGAGACCGACCACGACATGCGCAACCCCGCCGACATGCTCATCCTGGACCGGGTGGCCAAGGCGGTGTTCCATACCCGTGGCATCGCGCAGGTGCAGTCGATCACCCGGCCGCTGGGCACCCCGCTGGTGCACAGCTCGCTCGCGTTCCAGATCAGCGCGCAAAGCGCCAACCAGACCGAAAACCTGACCTATCAACGGGATCGGGCGAACGACCTGCTCAAGCAGTCCGGCGAGCTGTCCAAGACGATCGACCTGCTCAAGCAGCAGTACACCCTGCAGCAGCAGCTCGCCGCCACCACGCACAGCGAGGCCCAGAGCTTCCGCGACACCATCACCACCATCAACGACCTGCGCGACAAGATCGCCAACTTCGACGACTTCTTCCGGCCGATCCGTAGCTACTTCTACTGGGACCGGCACTGCTACGACATCCCGGTCTGCTATGCCATCAGGTCGGTGTTGGACGCGCTCGACGGCATCGACCAGCTCGCCCAGAAATTCTCCGACCTGACGGCCACCCTGGACCAGCTCGATGCGCTGCAGCCCAAACTGGTGGGGCTGATACCGCCCCAGATCAACAGCCAGCAGACGAATCGCGACCTGGTGATGGCGAATTACGCCACCCTGTCCGGCATTTACGCCCAGACGGCGGCGGCGATCGAGAACGCGACCGCCCTGGGCCGGGCCTTCGACGTCGCGAAGAACGACGACACCTTCTACCTGCCGCCCGAGGTGTTCACCAACCCCGACTTCAAACGCGGCCTGAAATTGTTCTTGTCGCCCGACGGCAAGGCCGCCCGCATGATCGTCACGCATGAGGGCGATCCCGCGACCCCGCAAGGCATCTCGCACATCGAGCCGATGCGCATCGCCGCGCACGAAGCCCTCAAGGGCACCCCGATGGCCGAAGCGAACGTCTACATCGGCGGGACTGCGGCCACCTATAAAGACGTCCAGGACGGCGCCCTGTGGGACCTGATGATCGCGGGGATCGCGGCGATCTCGCTGATCCTGCTGATCATGATGATCATCACGCGAAGTCTGGTGGCCGCGCTGGTGATCGTCGGCACGGTGGCGCTGTCGCTGGGCGCCTCGTTCGGGCTGTCGGTGCTGGTCTGGCAGTACCTTTTCGGCATCCAGCTGTACTGGGTCGTGCTGGCGTTGGCCGTAATCCTGCTGCTGGCAGTGGGATCCGACTACAACCTGCTGCTGATCTCCCGCTTCAAGGAGGAGATCGGCGCCGGCCTGAAGACCGGCATCATCCGCGCGATGGCCGGGTCGGGTTCGGTGGTCACCTCCGCGGGCCTCGTCTTCGCCGTCACGATGTGCGCGTTCCTGTTCAGCGGCTTCCAGGTGCTCGGTCAGATCGGGACGACGATCGGCCTGGGGCTGATGTTCGACACGCTGATCGTGCGGTCCTTCATGACGCCGTCCATCGCCACGCTGCTGGGACGGTGGTTCTGGTGGCCCCAACGGGTGCGGCCGCGGCCCGCGAGCACCATGCTGCGGCCGTACGGCCCGCGCGCGGCGGTGCGCCAACTGCTGTTGTGGGAGGACGGTGACCCGGCGGCCCCAGGCGCCGCGTCCAAGACGCGTTAACCCGGGGCCGGCTCAGAGGGTGATGGTGGTGCCGACCGAGCCGTCGGTCAGCAGCCGTCGCGTCGCCTCCGCCGTCAGCGGGCGGCAGAACAGGAACCCCTGCGCGCGAAAGCACCGCTCGCGCAGCAGGGCCCGGGCCGCATCCGCGGACTCGACGCCCTCGGCGACCACGTTCAGGCCGAGCGCCTCCGCGAGCCCGATGACCGCACGCACGATCGCCAGGTCGTCGTCGTCGGTGTCGAGATCGTGGACGAACCCGCGGTCGATTTTCAGGGTGCTCACCGGCAGCGTCCGCAGCAGCCCCATCGCGCTGAACCCGGTGCCGAAGTCGTCGATGGCGATGTCGATGCCGAGGTCGGTCAGCCCGCTCAGGGTGGCCCGGGTGGTCACCAGATCCCGGATGAGCATGCTCTCGGTGATCTCCAGCCCCATCGCGGATCCGTCGAGACCGAACTCCTCGATCGTGCGCCGTACGGTGCCCACCAGGTCGTGCGCGACGAGCTGGGCCGGAGACACGTTGACGCGCAACATGGTGTCGAGTCCCACGCCGTCGGCCCGCCACTGCGCCAGGTCGGCGCACGCCGCGCGGAGCACCCACCTGCCCAGCTCGCCCGCGAGGTGCAGCGATTCGGCGGCGGGGATGAACATATCCGGCTCCAGCAGGCCCCGTGTCGGGTGCTGCCAGCGCACCAGCGCCTCGACGGCCAGCACCGCGCCGGTCCGCATGTCGACCTCGGGCAGGTAGAGGACGGTGAGCGCGCCCGTCTCGATGGCGTCCGCCAACCGCAGTTCGATGTCGGCCCGGCTCTTGCGCTGGGTGGCCATCTCGGTGGAAAAGACGCCTATTCTTTCCGTTCCGCTCGCCTTGGCGTAGCGCCGCGCCTCGTCGGCGTGGCGAAGCAGATCGAGGCCCGATTCCTTGCCGGGCGTGCCGACCGCGACACCGACGCTCACAGTGCGGTTGAGCACCTCGCCGCCGACGGTCACCTGATCGGTCAGCCGCGCGCTGAGATTTTCGGCCAGCAGGGTGGCGCCGGCGAGGTCCGTCGCCTTCGCCGGTACGACGACGAACCCGTCACCGCCCACGCGGGCGATCAGGCCCTGGGCTTCCATCGCCGCTCTGGTCTCCGCCGCGAAGTCGCGGATGTACTGATCGCCCGCGTCGTGCCCGAGATAGTCATTGATGGCCTTGAGCCGGTTGAGGTCGAAGAGCAGCACCGCCACCGGCCCCACCTGGTCGCCGGCGAGGCGTTCGTCGAGGTGACTTAACAGGGTCCGACGATTGGGCAGGGCGGTCAGGTCGTCGTGCCTGGCTTGGTAGTGCAACCGGTCCTCGACGGTCATCCGGGCCTGCACCTGGGCAAACATGGTGGCGACGACGGTGAGCGCGTTGATCTCGTCGTCGCTCCACTTCCGATCGCCGAACTTTACGAAACCGAGGACCCCGGTGGTGACGTCCCCGGCCACCAACGGGACCGCGGCCATGGAGCTGACCTCGCCGCGGCCGGCGTCGCAGAGGGTGCGCCGGTATTGTTCGTCAGTGGATTCGGGGCGCAGAAAAACCGGTTCTTTGATGTTTTCGCACAGGGCGAACACCGGATCGGCGTCGGCGAAATAGATGGTGTGCAACGGGTCCGGGTCGGGTTTATCGGGCCGCGGCGGCCATTCGGCCACCAAAATCGTGGCGTGCATGCTGTGGTCGTTGTGCCGCAGAAAGCTGACGTCGACGTCGAGGAAAGCCACCAACTCGGCCAAAGCCTCAGTGCTGGTCGCGGCAATGGTGTCGACCGTGGCGCCCATGAGTTTGGTTGCCACGGCGGTGACAATGGTGTGCAAATTTCTTGCGGAAGACTTACTCGGCATGGGAGGTTTTGCTCTGGAATGACATTTTGCTCTGGAATATTAAGTGTCGATCAGGTCGCGACCGGCCCGTCCGGTGAACCCTCAATATAGGCGACGAATTCTGGTCAGACGGTCATTTCTGGGCGCGTCAATTGCGGTGCGCGATTAGCGCAGCATGGTCGCCATGATTCCGGCCAGGTAGCCCAACCGAGCCACCTCCGACGGGCGGAATTCGGGGCCCGGCCGGCCCAGCACCACCGCCGTCTGCGAGTCGCCCAGCGGCGCCGCGACCATGGTGGTGTTCATGTCGCGCCAGGCCTGCGGCACCCAGTCGGCGCCCCCGTCCAGCGGCACGGCCTGCTCGATCGGCAGCCACGGCGCCGAGTCGGCCCGCGTCTCGGGCGCGCCCGGGCTGCCCGCCAGGCGCTGCAGCCCGGCCCCGGCGGCGCGCAGCACCGTGCACCACGCCACCCGCAGCACCCGCGGCGCCTCGTCGACCAGAACCTGCAGCTTGGACTCGTTGTCGCGGGCCGCGGCGACGTGGTCGAGCAATTCCAGCTCGCGGTGGGCGTCGAGCAGGCCGGTGTGCGGACGCACGCTGTCCACCCGGACGCCCGGCAGCGACTCGGCGGCGGTCAGCAATGCGTCGGGCATCGCGCCCGGGGGGATTTCGATGACGAGGTCGTCGATCGCATAGCCCCCGCTGCGCTCCACCACGTCCAGCGAGAGGATGTCGCCGCCCACCGAGCCGAGCGCCACGGCCAGCGAACCCAGGCTGCCTGGGCGGTCGACCAGCTCGATGCGCAACAGATAGGAAGGCACGGCCAACACTGTTGCACAGCGAGGTTGCGACGGCATTTCGCGCCTGGCCGCCGTCCGGCTGTGCGGGCCGGCGCGGTCCGCCGCCGTCGGCGCCGAGCGTGGCGCTGGCCGCACACTCGTCGCCGAATGTGACGCCAGCCGCACGCTCGGCGGGTCTGCACGCCCGCCGACCCTGCCCGCCGAGGCGCCGGGCTAGGCTTTTCGCTCGTGTCCCAGATCTCCCGTGACGAGGTAGCGCACCTGGCCAGGCTGGCCCGGCTGGCGCTGACCGATGCCGAGTTGGACAGCTTCGCCGGCCAACTCGACGCCATCCTTACCCACGTCAGCCAGATCCAGGCCGTCGACGTCACCGGCGTCGAGGCCACCGACAACCCCCTGAAGGACGTCAACGTCACCCGTCCGGACGAGGCGGCGCCGTGCCTGACGCAGGCCGAGGCGTTGTCGCAGGCACCCGAAGCCGCCGAGGGCCGCTTCGTCGTCCCCCAGATCCTCGGGGAGAGCCAGTGACTGCTCCTCCCGACGAGGTCATCCGCCTGTCCGCGGCGACGCTGGCCGCGCAGATCGCCGCCGGGGAGCTGTCGTCGGTCGAGGTCACCCAGGCCTGCCTGGACCAGATCGCAGCCACCGACGACCGCTACCACGCCTTCTTGCATGTGGCCGCCGACGAGGCGCTGGCCGCCGCGGCTGCCGTCGACAAGGCGCTGGCCGCGGGGGAGACACCGTCGGCGCTGGCCGGGGTGCCGCTGGCGCTCAAGGACGTGTTCACCACGCTCGACATGCCGACGACCTGCGGCTCCAAGATCCTGCAGGGCTGGCGGTCGCCGTATGACGCGACGTTGACCGCGCGGCTGCGCAAGGCCGGCATCCCGATCCTGGGCAAGACCAACATGGACGAGTTCGCGATGGGCAGCTCGACCGAGAACTCGGCCTACGGCCCCACCCGCAACCCGTGGAATGTCGACCGGGTGCCCGGCGGCTCGGGCGGGGGCAGCGCGGCGGCGTTGGCCGCGTTCCAGGCGCCGCTGGCCATCGGGTCGGACACGGGCGGCTCGATCCGTCAGCCGGCGGCCCTGACCGCGACGGTCGGCGTCAAGCCCACCTACGGCACGGTGTCGCGCTACGGGCTGGTGGCCTGCGCGTCGTCGCTGGACCAGGGCGGCCCGTGCGCACGCACGGTGCTGGACACCGCGCTGCTGCACCAGGTGATCGCCGGTCACGACCCACGGGACTCCACGTCCATCGACGCCGAGGTGCCCGACGTCGTCGCCGCCGCCAGGGCCGGGGCGGCCGGTGACCTGAAAGGCGTGCGCGTCGGGGTGGTGCGCCAGCTGCACCGCGGCGAGGGCTATCAACCGGGGGTGCTGGCGTCGTTCGAGGCGGCCGTCGAGCAGCTCACGGCCCTGGGTGCGCAGGTGAGCGAGGTCGACTGCCCGCACTTCGACTACGCCCTGCCCGCCTACTACCTGATCCTGCCGTCGGAGGTGTCCAGCAACCTGGCCCGGTTCGACGCGATGCGCTACGGGCTGCGCGTCGGTGACGACGGCACGCACAGCGCCGAGGAGGTGATGGCGCTGACCCGGGCCGCCGGTTTCGGGCCGGAAGTCAAGCGGCGCATCATGATTGGCGCCTACGCGCTCTCGGCGGGCTACTACGACGCCTACTACAACCAGGCGCAGAAGGTGCGCACGCTGATCGCGCGCGACCTGGACGAGGCCTACCGGAGCGTCGACGTCCTGGTGTCGCCCGCGACGCCGACGACCGCGTTCGCGCTGGGGGAGAAGGTCGACGATCCGCTGGCGATGTACCTGTTCGACCTGTGCACGCTGCCGCTGAATCTGGCCGGTCACTGCGGCATGTCGGTGCCGTCGGGTCTGTCACCCGACGACCAGCTGCCGGTGGGGCTGCAGATCATGGCCCCCGCTCTGGCCGACGACCGGCTGTACCGGGTCGGCGCGGCGTACGAGGCCGCCCGCGGCCCGCTGCCTACCGCGATTTAGCTTCCGCGAGCAGACGCAAAAGCACCCCAAAACGGGCCGTTTGGGGGGATTTTGCGTCTGCTCGCGCCATCTAGGTGGGCTCAGGGCAAGATTGAGGTCATGCGGATCGGAATTCTCACCGGAGGCGGCGACTGTCCCGGCCTCAATGCCGTCATCCGAGCGGTGGTGCGTACCTGCGACTCCCGGTACGGCTCGTCGGTGGTCGGATTTCAGGACGGGTGGCGCGGTCTGCTGGAAAACCGGCGGATGCAGCTGAAGAACGACGACCGCAACGACCGGCTGCTGGCCAAGGGCGGCACCATGCTCGGTACCGCCCGCGTGCATCCCGACAAGCTGCGCGCCGGGCTGGACCAGGTGAAGCAGACCCTGGATGACAACGGCATCGACGTGCTCATCCCGATCGGCGGCGAGGGCACGCTGACCGCGGCGCACTGGCTGTCGGAGGAGAACGTGCCCGTCGTCGGCGTCCCGAAGACCATCGACAACGACATCGACTGCACCGACGTGACTTTCGGCCACGACACCGCGCTGACGGTGGCCACCGACGCCATCGACAGGCTGCACAGCACCGCCGAATCCCACCAGCGGGTGATGCTGGTGGAGGTGATGGGCCGCCACGCCGGCTGGATCGCACTGAACGCGGGCCTGGCGTCCGGCGCCCACATGACGCTGATCCCCGAGCAGCCCTTCGACGTCGAGGAGGTGTGCCGGCTGGTTAAACGTCGTTTCCAGCGCGGAGACTCGCACTTCATCTGCGTGGTGGCCGAGGGCGCCAAGCCCGTCGAGGGGTCGATCGCCCTGCGGGAAGGCGGGATTGACGAGTTCGGCCACGAAAAATTCACCGGCGTCGCCGCCCAGCTGGGCAGCGAGGTGGAGAAGCGGATCAATAAGGACGTCCGCGTGACGGTGCTGGGCCATGTTCAGCGTGGGGGTTCGCCGACGGCGTATGACCGCGTGCTGGCCACCCGGTTCGGCGTCAACGCTGCCGACGCCGCGCATGCCGGCGAGTACGGCCAGATGGTGTCGCTGCGCGGGCAGGACATCGGCCGGGTGCCGCTGGCCGACGCGGTGCGTCAGCTCAAACTGGTGCCCCAGACCCGCTACGACGACGCCGCCGCCTTCTTCGGTTAGCACCGACGCGCTTCGCGCTTGGCGTTTCGCGTTTGGCGCGCCGCGCCTGGCGCTTCGCGTTGATTCTGCGGTGAGTGCGCCGCTTACTCGTAATAGTTCGCAGTGGACGCAGAGTGAACGCCGTCGGGCGCCGTCGGGCGCTGCGCCTGGCGTTGATTCTGCGGTGAGTGCGCTGCCTACTCGTAATAGTTCGCAGTGGACGCAGAGTGAACGCCGTCGAGGCAGCGCCGTCGGGCCCCGCAAGCGGCGCAAGCCCACGGCCGGCCGCCCACTAGGATCGACGAACATGACGGCCACCCACGCGGACCTACTGGAATACGACGAGGTCATCGCGCGCTTCGACCCAGTGCTCGGGCTCGAAGTGCACGTCGAATTGAACACCGTCACCAAGATGTTCTGCGGCTGCTCCACCGCATTCGGCGCCGAGCCCAACACGCAGGTGTGCCCGGTCTGTCTGGGCCTGCCGGGTTCGCTGCCGGTGCTCAACCGCGTCGCGGTCGAGTCGGCGATCCGCATCGGGCTGGCGCTGAACTGCGACATCGTGCCCTGGTGCCGCTTTGCGCGGAAGAACTACTTCTACCCCGACATGCCGAAGAACTACCAGATCTCGCAGTACGACGAGCCGATCGCCATCAACGGCTACCTCGACGCGCCGCTGGACGACGGCACCACCTGGCGGGTGGACATCGAGCGCGCACACATGGAGGAGGACACCGGCAAGCTCACCCACATCGGCAGCGAAACGGGCCGCATCCACGGCGCGACGAATTCGCTGATCGACTACAACCGGGCCGGCGTTCCGCTGATCGAGATCGTCACCAAGCCCATCGAGGGAGCCGGCGAACGGGCTCCGCAGATCGCGCGCGCGTACGTGACCGCGCTGCGAGACCTGTTGCGCGGGCTGGACGTATCCGACGTCCGCATGGACCAGGGGTCGATGCGGTGTGACGCCAACGTGTCGCTGAAGCCCAGCGGCGCAACCGAATTCGGCACCCGGACTGAGACCAAGAACGTCAACTCGCTGAAAAGCGTTGAGGTCGCGGTGCGTTACGAGATGCAGCGCCAGGCCGCCGTCCTAACCTCGGGTGGCCAGATCATCCAGGAGACCCGGCACTTCCACGAGGCCGGCTACACCAGTCCCGGCCGCGCCAAGGAGACCGCGCAGGACTACCGCTACTTCCCCGAGCCGGATCTGGAGCCGGTCGCGCCCAGCCGTGAGCTCGTCGAGCGACTGCGCGAAACCATCCCCGAGCTACCGTGGTTGAGCCGCAAGCGGATCCAGCAGGAGTGGGGCATCTCGGACGAGGTGATGCGCGACCTCGTAAACGCCGGCGCCATCGAACTGGTCGCCGAGACCGTCACGCACGGGGCGTCCAGCGAATCGGCCCGGGCCTGGTGGGGAAACTTCCTGGTGCAGAAGGCCAACGAGGCCGGCGTCGCCCTGGACGAACTGGCCATCACCCCCGCCCAGGTCGCCGCCGTGGTGGCCCTGGTCGACGACGGCAAGCTGTCCAACAAGCTTGCCCGCCAGGTCGTGGAGGGCGTGCTGGCCGGGGAGGGCGAGCCCGAGCAGGTGATGGCCGCCCGCGGCCTCGAACTGGTGCGCGACGACTCGGTGACCCAGGCCGCCGTCGACGCTGCCCTGGCCGCCAATCCCGATGTGGCGGAAAAGATTCGCGGGGGCAAGGTGGCCGCGGCGGGCGCGATCGTCGGCGCGGTGATGAAGGCCACCCGCGGGCAGGCCGATGCGGCGCGGGTCCGCGAGCTCGTGCTGGCCGCTTGCGGCCAGAGCTGACCAATCGCACCGAACGACCGTCAGACGGCGGCGGGCCGATCCATCATGGGTGATGTGAGCAACGAAGCGTTCGAAGAGCTGATGTCGATCCTGGACTCACCTGTGTTCGTGGTGACCACCCAGGCCGACGGGCAGCCGTCGGGGTGTGTGGTCAGCTTCGCGACCCAGGTGAGCGTGCGGCCCCCGAGGTTCATGGTCTCGATCGCCAGGTCCTACCAGGTCGCCGCCGTGGCGAGCCGGACCGACTATCTCGCGGTGCACGTGCTCTCGCAGCGCCAACGCCGGCTGGCCGACCTCTTCGAGAGCCAGGACGAGGCCAACAGATTCGCGCGTTGCTCATGGCGCGCCGGCCCGCAGGGCATGCCGATTCTCGACGAGGCGGCCGCCTGGTTCGTCGGCCGGACGCTGGATCGGGCCGACTTCGGCGACCACCTGGGCTACCTGCTGGAACCCGCCGGCGTCTGGGCCCCCGAAACCCCCGAGGACCTGCTCTACCTGTCCGACCTCGACGGCGACGGCGACGACGACGATGACGTTGACGACGACGGCGGCCACCGGGATCCGCAGCGGTTGTTCGACCGCCAACCGGCCGACACGCCGCGCCGCTACGGTGTGCCCAGGTTCACACTCGACCGTTTCTGATCAGGTCTTGTCGTCGTTGCTGCGCGGGAACCCGCCGCCCGACGGGAACAGCGGGAACACCACGTCGTCCAGCTTCTCGGCGTCACCGGCGGTCTTGTTGACCGTCGCACCCCAGACGTTGCCGTCCGGCGACATCTTCAACGCCCACGCGTGACCGTGTGTCTCTTTGCGGACGACGTCCGGGTCGCCGGTGACCGCGCCCGTCCCCTTCGCGAGGCGGACCGCCACGGTCAGCTTGGTGTTGACCAGGTTTACCAGCACCACGCCGTCCATCGCCGCGCAACCGGCCACGCCCGGCTTGTCCGGCCAGGTCCACACCGTGGAGACCTCCGACTTCTTGGTGATGCGCTGCAAGCGGTCCGCGGTGGGGGTCCGGTCGACGACATACAGCGTGCCGTCAACGGGGTCGGTGCACAGGCCGCCGCCGGCGCCCACGCCGGACAGCGCCGTCGTCGGCGGGGCCTGCCCGACCGTCGTCGGCTGCTCGATGCGCAGCACCTTGCCGGCCAGCGACTTGGGATCGCCGGCCTGCGCCGGGTTGCCCGCGTCGCCGGTCAGCACCACCAGCGTGGTGGGGCTGGTGAAGATCAACGCACCCGTGTTGCCGGTGGCGCCCTTGGGAATTCCGGTCAGGATGTCCTTCGGGATGTCGCCGTCGGCGATCCGGATCACCCGGTTGTCGGTGGGCGTGCTGATGTAGGCGTACATCAGTCGGTCCTGCTTGTAGGTGGGCGACAGCACGATGTCCATCAGACCGCCGTCCCCGGACGGGTCGACCGGGATGACCATCTTCACCTTCGGCTCGGCGTTGACGGCGATCTCCTTGATCGCACCCGTGGTCCGCTCGGCGACCAGCGCGGTCTTGCTGTCGACCCCCATGATCAGGCCGCTGGTGCTCTCCAGGCAGCCCTGCATGACCCCCGGCGCCGGACATGCCTTCGGGAACGGCGTGCCGGGCAGCGGCGGCGGTACCGGAGGCGTCGAGCTGGGCTGGGGCTTAAGCACCGGATTGGTGGTGAACGGCTGCGACTGGGCGTTGTTGAACCGTGCGCAACCACTCAGGACCAGCGCTGCTGCACACAGCGCGGCGAGTCCGCACCGAACCGACCGCCGTAACCGCATGACCGACAGGCTACGGACATTGCCGACGGAGCCGCCACATACCCGTCTCGCACCCGTCTCGCACCCGTCTCGCACCCGTCTCGCACCCGTGTGGCGGCCCCCGCGGCCCCGCGATCCGCGTCCGTCGGGCGAACTGCGGATTTGTCGGGCGAAAGCGCCGCTCAAATCCCAGATTCAGGCGAAATTGCCCTTACCCTGGCACGGGTGACCACTCAATCGCATGACTCGAGTTGGCGGCGGCCGGGTGCCAGCCCGGAACCAATCCCGGGACGACCCGCCACGGCAAGCCTGATCGACCCGGAGGACGACCTGACGCCGGTCGGTTACCCGGGTGAGTTCGGCACCACGACCGATATCCCGACGTACAACAGCACGGCCGCCGGCTCGGTGCACAACCTGATGGACTCCCAGGAGCCGCTGCCGTACGCCTTCAACCCGCCGCAGCCGGTGGTCCCGCAGGCCCAGCCCGTCGCCACCGAACCCGACCTCGACGAAGACCGCGACGCGGTCGGCCGCCGCGGCACCCAGCACCTGGGTTTGCTGGTGCTACGCATCGGCCTCGGCGTGGTGCTGGGCGCGCACGGGCTGCAGAAGCTGTTCGGCTGGTGGGGCGGCCACGGCATGACCGGGTTCAAGAACTCCCTGACCGACGCCGGCTACCAGCACGCCGACGTCCTGGCCTACGTCAGCGCCGGCGGCGAGATCGTCTCGGGCGTGCTGCTGGTGCTCGGCCTGTTCACCCCGGTGGCCGCCGCGGGAGCGCTGGCATTCCTGATCAACGGCCTGCTCGCCAGCAGCTCCATCAAGCCGCATTCGCACAATTACGCGTTCTTCCTGCCCGACGGGCACGAATACCAGATCACCCTGATCGTCGTCGCCGTCGCCGTGATCCTGTGCGGGCCCGGCCGGTACGGTCTGGACGCCGGCAGGGGCTGGGCTCACCGGCCCTTCATCGGGTCGTTCGTGGCGCTGGTGTGCGGCATCGCGGGCGGGGTGGCCGTGTGGATGCTGCTCAACGGTGTGAATCCGGTCAGCTGACGTTCGCTCGGGCGCGGGCGACTTTTGCCATATTTGTCGCCACTACCAGGCCGAATAACCTAGCCTGAGAGGCGTCCAATCGGCGCCGTCGGCGTTGTTCGACCAGGGGGCATACTGTGAGCAATCCCCGCGACTTCAATCAGCCTCCACGCGGGCAGTGGCCGAATGGGCCGGACCCGACGCGGCCGGCCGAAACTCCCAGGCAGGGCGGCACACCGTGGTATGAGCTGCCGGTCTACCGGCCATCGCAGCCGCCGCCGCAGCGCCCAGCGCCGTCCTACGGCGCGGATCAGTATCGGCAGCCGCAGACGCAGTGGGCCCAGCCGAGTCCGACTCCGTCGACGCCGCAGCCGGCTCCGGCAAAGTCGAAGGGCTCGAATCGCAAGCCGCTGCTGATCGGGGTGGCGCTGGGTGTCGCGGTGCTCGCGGTGGCCGCCGCGGTGCTGCTGATGTCAGGAGCCATCAAGCACGACACCAAGAAGGTCGCCGTCGCCGGCATCCAGACCCAGGTCCAGCAGATCCTGGTGGACCGGGTCACCGGCTACAGCGCCGACGACATCAAGAACGTCAAATGCAACAAGGGTCAGGACCCGACGGTCAGCAAGGGTGGCAGCTTCACCTGCGACGTCTCCGTCCGGGGCAAGCAACACCAGTTGACGGTGACCTTCCGGGACGACAACGGGACCTACGTCGTCGGCATGCCTCAACTGAGCGGTGGCAAGTGAAGCCGCGCGCCCTCAAGGCGCTCGTCGTTGCCGCCTGCGCCGCGCTGACGCTCACGACGCTGGCCGGCTGCAGCAGCGGTGGCGGCGGAACGACGAGCGTGGTGCCCGGTCGGGCGGTGTCGGTGCTGTTCGACCCGGCCGACGCGGGCGGGCTGCCCGTGACCGACGGCCCCAGCGGTCCCCGGCCCAACGCGCCGCAGCCAAACGGCAAGATCGAAAACACCAACAACGGCCCGATCGACAAATTGTCGCTGCTGGCGATGAACGACATCGAGGAATTCTGGAAGCAGAATTGGCCCGAGGCAACCAAGAAGCCATTCAAGGCCGTCAGCACCTTCGTGTCCTACGACTCGACCGATCCGCAGAGCCCGAACGTGTGCCGCACCAAGACCTACCGGGTGATCAACGCCGCGTACTTCTTCGGCTGCAACCTCGTCGACTGGGACCGGGGACAGCTGTTTGCCTCCGCGCAGAAGTATTTCGGGGACATGGCCGTGGTGGGGATTCTGGCCCACGAGTTCGGGCATTCGTTGCAGTTCAACGGGGGACTCGTCAACCCCAAGACGACGCCGACCCTGGTCATGGAGCAGCAAGCGGACTGTTTTGCCGGCGTCTATCTCAAGTGGGTCGCCGAGGGGCACTCTTCGCGCTTCACGCTGAACACCGGGGACGGCCTGAGCCACGTGATCGCCGGGATGCTCAAGATCTCCGACCCGATCATGACCGAGGAAGAGCTGCAAGAGGCGGAAAACTCGGCCCATGGCACCGGCCTGGACCGCGTCAGCGCGTTCCAAATGGGCTTCGTCAGCGGATCGGGGACGTGCGCCAAGATCGACATGAACGAAATCAAGCAGCGGCGGGCCGGTGAGCCGCTGGCCCTGCAGGAAGATTCGTCGGGCGGGTCGGACGCGGGCGAGGTGCCGATCAACAACGAGAACATCACCACGCTGGTCGACATCCTCGGCGTGATCTTCTCCCCGAAGTCGCCGCCCAAACTGTCGTTCGACAACACCTCGTGCCCGGACGCCAAGGCCACCAGGGGCGCTTCGTACTGCCCGTCGACCAACACCGTGATCGCCGACCTGCCCACCCTGCAAGAGCTCGGCAAACCCGGTGGCCGAAAGGGCATGACCGACCCGCAGATGCTGCAGGGCGACAACACCGCGATGTCCATCGTCACGTCGAGGTATGTGTTGGCGATCCAGAAGGAGCGCGGGCTGTCACTGACCGCGCCGACGACGGGCGTGCTGACAGCGTGCCTGACCGGGGCCGGTCAGCGCGGCATGGCCGACCCCGTCAGCATCCCGTCGGGCAAGCAACTCGTGCTCACCGGTGGCGACCTCGACAAGGCGCTGACCGGACTGCTGGTCAACGGCGTGGCCTCCAGCGACGTCAACGGCGCGAACATGCCCGCCGGCTTCACCCGCGCGCTCGCCTTCCGGGCCGGCGTCATGGAGAAGAGCGACGAATGTTTTCAGCGGGTCTCGTGACGGCCGTCAGTCGTAGGGGTTGGGCACCCGTCCCGCGCTGATCTCGGTGAGCTGCGGCAGGGTCGCGAACGTCACCGCGGGCAGCCGCAGCTCTTTGCCGCCATCGGGGCCGTTCTTCAGCCGCGCCCGAGCCCAGGAACCCCGATGGAAGCGCAACCCTTCGATGTCGTCCCAGCTCACCCTCCGGCTGCCCAGCACGTTGCGCACGGTCACGCCCTGTTCGTCGGCGACCGTGCGCAGGCGCACGATCAGCGTCGACAACAGCACCGGAATGATCAGCAGCGGCGCGCTCGGCGACCACGCCAGCACCGGGATGAGCAGCCCGAGGGTGAAGAACGCGACGGCGATGTGCGCGATCGGCGAGACCCGCAGCACCACCCGAGATTCGGTAACCACGCTGGCATCATCGCACTGCGGCATCTCGCGCGCGGCACCGGATTTGACGGCTGAGCAGTGCGAAGGCTACCGTCGGACGCTATGGAGACCGGACTGCTCGTAGTAATTAGTCGGCGCGTTGGTGCCTGACTAGCTCGATCGAGCACCAACGCGACCCTCGTGCAGCACCAAAGCTGACGGGGGTTTTTTGTTGCCATGAGACCCGAAGAATAAAAAGGACGAACAGACAAGTGAGCGCACCCACCAAGCCAGCCGCCCAGTCGCACGGGGCCAATGGCGCGCCAAGCGCTGCGAAATCAGCCCAAAAAGGCGTGGCTGCGCCGAAACGCGTTGGGCCCGAACAACTCACCGGCGCGCAGGCGGTAATCCGGTCGCTGGAGGAACTCGACGTCGACGTCATCTTCGGGATCCCGGGTGGCGCGGTGCTGCCCGTGTATGACCCGCTGTTCGACTCGCAGAAGCTGCGCCATGTGCTGGTCCGGCACGAGCAGGGCGCCGGACACGCCGCCAGCGGCTACGCGCACGTCACCGGTCGGGTCGGCGTGTGCATGGCAACCTCGGGGCCCGGCGCCACCAACCTGGTGACACCGCTCGCCGACGCGCAGATGGACTCCGTGCCGGTGGTCGCCATCACCGGCCAGGTCGGTCGCGGGCTGATCGGGACCGACGCCTTCCAGGAGGCCGACATCTCCGGCATCACGATGCCGATCACCAAGCACAACTTCCTGGTCCGCACCGGCGACGAGATCCCCCGGGTCATGGCCGAGGCGTTCCACATCGCGGCGAGCGGACGTCCCGGCGCTGTTCTCGTCGACATCCCCAAAGACGTGCTGCAGGGGCAGTGCACGTTCACCTGGCCGCCGCGGATGGACCTGCCCGGCTACAAGCCGAACACCAAGCCGCACAGCCGGCAGGTGCGCGAGGCCGCCAAGCTGATCGCGGCCGCCCACAAGCCGGTGCTCTACGTCGGTGGCGGCGTCATCCGCGGCGAGGCGACCGAGCAGCTGGCCGAGCTGGCCGAGCTGACCGGCATCCCGGTGGTCACCACGCTGATGGCGCGCGGCGCCTTCCCGGACAGCCATCCGCAGAACCTGGGCATGCCGGGCATGCACGGCACGGTGGCCGCGGTGGCGGCGCTGCAACGCAGCGACCTGCTGATCGCGCTGGGCACCCGCTTCGACGACCGGGTGACCGGCAAGCTCGAATCGTTCGCGCCGGAGGCCAAGGTCATCCACGCCGACATCGACCCGGCGGAGATCGGCAAGAACCGGCACGCCGACGTGCCGATCGTCGGCGACGTCCGCAACGTGATCGTCGACCTGATCGCGATGCTGCGCCACTACGCCGAAACCGGCAGCCCCACTAAGCCGGACATGGCGGAGTGGTGGGCCTACCTGGAGAGCGTCCGGTCCACCTACCCGCTGAGTTACGGCCCGCAGAGCGACGGCAGCCTCAGCCCCGAGTACGTGATCGAGAAGCTCGGCGAGATCGCCGGGCCGGACGCCGTCTACGTCGCCGGTGTCGGTCAGCACCAGATGTGGGCCGCGCAGTTCATCAAGTACGAAAACCCGCGCACCTGGCTGAATTCCGGCGGTCTGGGCACCATGGGCTTCGCCATCCCGGCGGCCATGGGCGCCAAGCTGGCGCGCCCCGACACCGAGGTCTGGGCGATCGACGGCGACGGCTGCTTCCAGATGACCAACCAGGAGTTGGCCACCTGCGCCATCGAGGGCGCGCCCATCAAGGTGGCGTTGATCAACAACGGCAACCTGGGCATGGTGCGGCAGTGGCAGAGCCTGTTCTATCAGGAGCGCTATTCGCAGACCGACCTCGCCACGCACTCGCACCGCATCCCGGACTTCGTCAAGCTGGCCGAGGCGCTGGGCTGCGTCGGATTGCGTTGCGAGCGTGAGGAAGATGTCGTCGACGTGATCAACCAGGCGCGCGCCATCAACGACCGCCCGGTGGTGATCGACTTCATCGTCGGTGCCGACGCGCAGGTGTGGCCGATGGTGGCCGCCGGCACCAGCAACGACGAGATCCAGCACGCCCGCGGCATCCGGCCGCTGTTCGACGACATCACCGAGGGACACGCCTGATGAGCATTGGTGCGCAAAAGACCCACACCCTGTCAGTGCTGGTCGAAGACAAGCCCGGTGTCCTCGCGCGCGTGGCGGCGCTGTTCTCGCGGCGCGGATTCAACATCGAGTCGTTGGCGGTGGGTGCCACCGAGCAGAAGGACATGTCGCGGATGACGATCGTGGTGTCCGCCGAGGAGACGCCGCTCGAGCAGATCACCAAGCAGCTCAACAAGCTGATCAACGTCATCAAGATCGTCGAGCAGGACGACGACAACTCGGTGTCGCGCGAGCTGGCGCTGATCAAGGTGCGCGCCGACGCCGGGACCCGCAGCCAGGTGATCGAAGCGGTGAATCTGTTCCGCGCCAAGGTGATCGACGTATCGGTGGAGGCGCTCACCATCGAGGCCACCGGTGACCGCGGCAAGCTCGAGGCGTTCCTGCGGGTGCTGGAACCTTTCGGCATTCGCGAGATCGCCCAGTCCGGGATGGTGTCGGTGTCCCGCGGCGGCCGCGGCATCGCACCCAAATAAGCAGCAGCAAGAAACAACGAGGAGAGATTCAACCGTGTCATTAGAGATGTTCTACGACGACGACGCCGACCTCTCGATCATCCAGGGCCGCAAGGTCGGTGTGATCGGATACGGCAGCCAGGGGCATGCGCACTCGCTGAGCCTGCGCGACTCCGGTGTCGAGGTGAAGGTCGGCTTGAAGGAGGGGTCGAAGTCGCGGGCCAAGGTCTCCGAGCAGGGCCTGGACGTCGACACCCCTGCCGAGGTCGCCAAGTGGGCCGACGTGATCATGCTGCTGGCGCCCGACACCGCGCAGGCCGAAATCTTTGCCAACGACATCGAGCCGAACCTGGAAGACGGCAACGCGCTGTTTTTCGGCCACGGCCTCAACATCCATTTCGGCCTGATCAAGCCGCCCGCCAACGTCACCATCGGCATGGTCGCGCCGAAGGGCCCCGGCCACCTGGTGCGCCGCCAGTTCGTCGACGGCAAGGGCGTTCCGTGTCTGATCGCGATCGACCAGGACCCCAAGGGGGAGGGGCAGGCGCTGGCATTGTCCTACGCCAAGGCCATCGGCGGTGCCCGCGCCGGCGTCATCAAGACCACCTTCAAGGACGAGACGGAGACCGACCTTTTCGGTGAGCAGGCCGTGCTGTGCGGTGGCACAGAGGAATTGGTGAAGACCGGGTTCGACGTCATGGTCGAGGCCGGCTACCCGCCGGAGATGGCGTACTTCGAGGTCCTGCACGAGCTGAAGCTGATCGTCGACCTGATGTATGAGGGCGGCATCGCGCGGATGAACTACTCGGTGTCCGACACCGCGGAGTTCGGCGGGTACCTGTCCGGCCCGCGGGTCATCGACGCCGACACCAAGCAGCGGATGCGCGACATCCTGCGCGACATCCAGGACGGCACCTTCACCAAGAAGCTGGTCGCCAACGTCGAGGGCGGCAACAAGCAGCTCGAGCAGCTGCGCAAGGAGAACGCCGAGCACCCCATCGAGGTCACCGGCAAGAAGCTGCGCGACCTGATGAGCTGGGTGGACCGCCCGATCACCGAGACTGCCTAGTTTCCCTGCCGTCTGCTCGCGGGGGGCTGTGGCGGCGGCTTTCGTCGGCTTTCGTCGGCTTTCGTCGAAACTTAAACCATGGCGCTGCTTTACGGCGTGTCGTGTGCGTGGTTTAAGTGTCGGGCTAGGTCGTGTCTGACAGACGGCCTCGCCGCAACTGCC
Source organism: Mycobacterium sp. NGS68 (assembly GCF_059812195.1). Taxonomy (NCBI): domain Bacteria; kingdom Bacillati; phylum Actinomycetota; class Actinomycetes; order Mycobacteriales; family Mycobacteriaceae; genus Mycobacterium; species Mycobacterium sp. NGS68. The sequence goes on from NZ_JCALCE010000028.1 coordinate 37,917, forward strand.
GCGGTCCTGCATTGGTCTCAAATCCCATATAGACGGGCAAACTCGCACATGCCTGCCGACCGCGGAGCAGGTGACAGCGGAACATACACAATCCGTTTGTCAGATACGACTTAGCTCGCGAGCCGGCCGGCGACCTCGACGACGCGACGGGCCAGGTGGTCCAACGCGTCGGCCGTCGGCTCATCGAATTCGGCGATGTTGTCGTGGGTGGACACCAGGCTGGCGCCGTAGGGATTGCCGTCGACGAACTTCAGCGGATCCGTGTATCCCGGCGGCACGATGATGCCGCCGAAATGCATCAACGTGACATACAGCGTGAGCAGCGTGGTTTCCTGACCGCCGTGCAGCGTGTTGCTCGACGTGAACGCCGCGTACACCTTGTCGGCCAGCTTGCCCTCCGACCACAGCCCGCCCAGCCCGTCGAGAAAGTCGCGCAACTGCGCGGCCACCGAGCCGAATCGGGTGGGCGAGCCGAAGATCACCGCGTCGGCCCAGACAATGTCGTCGCCGGTGGCCACCGGAAGTTCCTTGGTGGCTTCGTAGTTCGCCGTCCAGGCGGGGTTTTTCGCGAACGACGCCGGGTCGCGCGTCTCCGCGACGTGGCGCACCCGGACCTCGGCGCCGGCCGCCTTGGCCGCCGCGGCGACGCGCTTGGCCATCGATGTGCCGTGGCCGGTGGCGGAGTAGTAGATGATCGCGAGTTTCGTCATGACGCCAGCCTAGGCATCTCGGTGATGCCGAACTCGCGACGCAACACCGTTCGGGCGGCGTAATACCCGGCCATCCCGTGCACCCCGGCGCCGGGTGGTGTGGCGGCCGAACACAGGTACACCTTGGGAATCGGTGTACTCCAAGGGTTTAACCGCGGTGTCGGTCCTAAGGTCGCGCGCAGCACCGAGGCCCCGCCCACGCCGATGTCGCCGCCGACGTAGTTGGCGTTGTGGTCGCTCATCCGCGCGGCGGGCACGGCGCGGGCCGCGACGACGACGTCGCGGAAGCCGGGCGCGAACCGCTCGACGACGCCGGTGACTGCCTCGGTCGCGTCCAGCGTGGAACCCGACGGCACGTGGGCGTAGGTCCAGAACGGTCGTCGGCCCGCGTCGTCGATGCGGCCGGGATCGGCGACGTGCGGTGAGGAGGCCAGCACCATCGGCCACTCGGCGTGCCGCCCGGCCGCGATGTCCGCCTCCGCGCGCGCCATCTGCGCGCGGCTGCCGCCGAGATGCAGCGTCGGCGCGCGCAAAAGCCGCGGGTCCGACCACGGGATGTCGTCGCTGAGCACGAAGTCAACCTTCGCGACGCCTGACCCAAACGTGTAGCGGCGCAATGCTTTAGCGTAGTTCGACGGGATCGACTCGCGGTATATCGAAAGCAGCGCGGTCGGGGCGGTGTCGAAGACGGCGACACCGGCTGGCGGGGAAGTGACCTCGGTGCCGGCGATCAATTCGCCGCCGTGCGCGCGCAGGTCCGCGATCAGCGCGTCGGAGATCGCCTGGGTGCCACCCACCGGAATGGGCCAGCCGACCGAATGGGCCAGGGTGGCCAGCATCAGCCCGGCGCCGGCCGACGCCAGCGACGGCAACGGCGTAATCGCATGGGCCGCAACGCCGGTGAACAGCGCGCGGGCGTCGTCGCCGCCCAGCGACCCCCACGCCGGGGTGCCCTGGGCCAGCATCCGCAGGCCCAGCCGCGCCGGGGTCAGCACCGAACCCGGAACCGAGCGCTTGTCACCGAGCAGGAAATCAACCACGTCGTCGGCGCGCGGCACCAGCGGACCGAGGAAGCGCCGCCAGGACGCGCCGTCGCCCAATTCGGAGCAGGTGCGGTCCAGATCCCGATAGGCGATCGCCGCGGGGCGGCCCGCCAGCGGGTTCGCGTAGGAGATCTCGGGCACCGCCAGTTGGACGCCCCGCGCGGGCAGGTCGAACTCCGCGAAGAACGGTGACGCCAGCGCCAGCGGGTGCACCGCGGAGCACACGTCGTGCAAGACTCCGGGAAATTCGAAGTCGGCATGGCTGCGGGCGCCGCCGCCGAACGTGGGCTGCGCCTCGATGACCTGGACTTTCAATCCCGCGCGAGCACAGATAACGGCCGCGGACAGCCCGTTGGGTCCGCTGCCGACGATGGTGACGTCCACGCTCTGATTACACCCGACTTGTCCGATGGCGGCGACCCGCTTCGCCCGACTCCGCCGCGCTCGCGATCCCCGACTACGCTGTCCGCGTGAACTTGCCTGTTGTATTGATCGCCGACAAACTCGCCCAATCAACCGTCGCAGCCCTGGGTGACCAGGTCGAGGTGCGCTGGGTAGACGGTCCCGACCGGGAGAAGCTGCTGGCCGCGGTGCCCGAGGCCGACGCGCTGCTGGTGCGCTCGGCCACCACAGTCGACGCCGAGGTGCTGGCGGCCGCCCCCAAGCTGAAGATCGTCGCCCGCGCCGGCGTCGGGCTGGACAACGTGGACGTGGACGCCGCCACCGCGCGCGGCGTGCTGGTGGTCAACGCCCCCACGTCGAATATCCACAGCGCCGCCGAGCACGCAATCGCGTTGCTGCTGGCCGCATCCCGCGAGATCGCCGCCGCCGACGCCACCCTGCGCGAACACACCTGGAAGCGGTCAAAGTTCTCCGGCACGGAGATCTTCGGCAAGACCGTCGGTGTGGTGGGCCTGGGCCGGATCGGGCAGCTCGTGGCCCAGCGGCTGGCCGCGTTCGGCACCCACATCGTCGCCTACGACCCCTACGTGTCGGCGGCCCGCGCCGCCCAGCTGGGCATCGAGCTGCTGTCGCTGGACGAACTGCTGGGCCGCGCCGACTTCATCTCGGTACACCTGCCCAAGACGCCCGAAACGGCCGGCCTGATCGGCAAGGAGGCGCTGGCCAAGACGAAGCCAGGCGTCATCATCGTCAACGCCGCGCGCGGCGGCCTGGTCGACGAGGCCGCGCTGGCCGAGGCCATCACCAGCGGCCACGTCCGCGCCGCCGGCCTCGACGTGTTCTCCTCCGAACCCTGCACCGACAGCCCGCTGTTCGAGCTGCCGCAGGTCGTCGTCACCCCGCACTTGGGCGCGTCGACGGCCGAGGCCCAGGACCGGGCGGGCACCGACGTCGCCGAGAGCGTGCGGTTGGCGCTCGCCGGCGAGTTCGTGCCGGACGCGGTCAACGTGGGCGGCGGGCACGTCAGCGAGGAGGTGGCGCCCTGGCTGGACCTGGTGCGCAAGCTGGGCCTGCTGGCCGCCGCCCTGTCCGACGAGCTGCCCGTCTCGGTCACCGTGGCGGTGCTCGGCGAACTGGCCGCCGAAGAGGTTGAGGTGCTGAAGCTTTCGGCTCTGCGCGGCCTGTTCTCGGCGGTCATCGAGGACGCCGTGACGTTTGTCAACGCGCCGGCGCTGGCCGCCGAGCGCGGCGTCACCGCCGAGATCACCAAGGCCACCGAGAGCCCCAACCACCGCAGCGTCGTCGACGTGCGGGCCGTCGCCGCCGACGGGTCGGTGGTCAATGTCGCCGGCACGCTGTCCGGGCCGCATTTCGTGGAGAAGATCGTCCAGATCAACGGCCGCAACTTCGATCTGCGCGCCCAGGGCACCAACCTGGCGATCAACTACGCCGACCAGCCCGGCGCGCTGGGCAAGATCGGCACCCTGTTGGGCGCGGCGGGGGTGAACATCCAGGCAGCGCAGCTGTCCGAGGATGCCGAGGGCCCCAGCGCGACCATACTGCTGCGGCTCGACCGCGACGTGCCGGCCGACGTGCGCTCCGAGATCGGGTCCGCGGTGGGCGCCAACAAGCTCGAAGTGGTCGACCTGTCATGACGTGCGCCCGCGAGCTAACCAGGTAGTTCGCGAGCGTAACGCCGTTGCGAGTTGCGGCGCCGTTTTTCGCGGCCCCGTTACGCTCGCGAAGCCTGACTATGAGAAGGAGTGGCGCCCATGACAAAGCTGGCCGTCATCGCCGGCGACGGCATCGGGCCCGAGGTGATCGCCGAGGCGCTCAAGGTGCTCGACGCCGTCCTGCCCGGCGTGGAAAAGACCGATTATGACCTGGGAGCGCGGCGTTTCCACGCGACCGGCGAGGTGCTGCCCGAGTCCGTCGTCCCGGAACTGCGCCAGCACGACGCGATCCTGCTCGGCGCGATCGGCGACCCGTCGGTCCCCAGCGGCGTGCTGGAGCGAGGTCTGCTGCTGCGCCTGCGCTTCGAGCTCGACCACCACGTCAACCTGCGGCCCGGCCGGCTCTATCCCGGGGTGAGCAGCCCGCTCGCGGGGAACCCGGACATCGACTTCGTCGTAGTTCGCGAGGGCACCGAGGGTCCCTACACCGGCAACGGCGGCGCGATCCGCGTCGGCACCCCCCACGAGGTCGCGACCGAGGTCAGCGTGAACACCGCGTTCGGGGTGCGCCGCGTGGTCGTCGACGCGTTCGCGCGGGCGCAGCAGCGCCGCAAGCACCTGACGCTGGTGCACAAGACGAACGTGCTGAGCTTCGCCGGCAAGCTGTGGTCGCGGGTCGTCGCCGAGGTCGGCGCGGACTATCCCGACGTGGAGGTGGCCTACCAGCACGTCGACGCCGCGACCATCTTCCTGGTCACCGACCCCGGACGCTTCGACGTGATCGTCACCGACAACCTGTTCGGCGACATCATCACCGACCTGGCCGCCGCGGTCTGCGGCGGAATCGGCTTGGCCGCCAGCGGAAACATCGACGCGACCCGAACGAATCCGTCGATGTTCGAGCCGGTGCACGGCAGCGCCCCGGACATCGCCGGTCAGGGCATCGCGGACCCGACGGCGGCGATCATGTCGGTGGCGCTGCTGTTGTCCCATCTCGGCGAGAACGAGGCGGCGGCTCGCGTGGACCGGGCCGTCGCGGCCTATCTGGCTAGTCGCGGGGACGAACGGCTCTCCACAACCGCCATCGGCGAACGGATTGCAGCCGCGCTGTAGTTTCCAAGCCCGGCGGGACCACGCGGATCGGCACAAACGGCACCGCCACCAGCGGGAACAGCCCGCACAGCGCCCACGCCGGCGGATACTTGGCGGCGCTGATCAGGGCGCCGAAGAGGGGCGGCCCGGCGGCCGCCATCAGTCGCTGCGTGGTGTTCTGGATGCCGAGCGCGCGACCGCTCCAGAACGGTCCCGCGTACTCGGTGATCGCGGTGGCTTCCAACCCGTTGTCGAGCACCGCGATCACCGAGATGACGATCATCAGTGGCACCTCGTACCGCGACCCCCGGTGATCCGCATACGCCAGCAGGAACAGCGTGCATGCGGCCGCGGCGGCGATGAGCGCTACGGGCCGCAATCGCGACCCGATCCGATCCGACCAGCGGCCGACCAGGATGCGGCCGAGCGCGCCGAGTAGCTGCGAGACCGTCATGATGGCGCCGGCGGCCGCGATCGACCAGCCGTCGTTTCTGATCAGCCAGACGAGCATGAACGTCACCGTCACCGTCTGCGGCATCATCAGCAGGGCGGATGCCACGTGGATTCGCCACAGCACCGACGATCCTCGATACGGGCTGGCCAGCTCCAGTTCCGTGGCCGTCTCGCGGGATTTGCGTGCCGGGTCCTTGATGCCGACGACGGCAATGAGCGCGGCCACGGTGCACGCCGTCGCAGGAAACAGCAGACCTGTGTGCGGGCTGTCCTTGGCGAGCTCAGGCATGACCAGCGCGCCCAGGGCGATGCCCAGCGGTTGCGCCGTCTGGCGGATCCCCATCGCCAGCCCGCGCTGTCTGGGCGGGAACCAGCCGGAAACCAGGCGGCCGCCGGCGGCGTTGCAGCTGGCCGCGGCCATGCCACCCAGAAACAGAAATACGCCGATCCACACCAGCGAATGCATCGACGCCGCGGCGTAGGCGGCGGCCGCGGTCAGCGCCGAGCCCACCGTCATCACGATCCGCTCGCCGATGCGGTCCAGCACGTAGCCCCACGCGACCAGCGTGACCACCATGCCCCAGCTGGGCATGGAGGCCAGCAGACTGGCTTGGGTCAGCGGGGTTTTGCGCTCCATCTCCAGGGCGGGGATCAGGAAGGCGACGCCGTTGATGAATAGGAACGAACTTGCCGTCACCACCAGCGAGATGGCCACGATCAGCCAGCGCCTAGTCGCGCTTGACGAACCCGCGTCGGTCGGGTCCTTCGGCATTCCGCTCATGCTACGGTTCGCCGTCAGCGATTCCGGCCAACGGCATGCGCCTGCGCTCGGTCCTCGAGCCCGGGCGGGACGAGAGCGGTCGGCACCAGCGGGGCGGCCGCCAGCGGGAACAGCCCGCACAGCGCGAAGGCCAGCGGATAGCCGGTCATGCTGATCAGGGCACCGAATACCGGTGGACCGGCCAGGTACATGACCCGTTGAGCGGTGTTCTGGACGCCCAGCGCGCGTCCACTCCAGAACTGCCCGGCGAATTCGGTGATGGCGGTGGCCTCTAACCCGTTGTCCATCACTGTGATTACCGAAACCGCGACCATGATCGGCACGGTGGCCGGGGAGTTCAGCTGATCGCTGAGCGCCAGCGCCAGCATGCCCAGGCCGGTGGCGCGCGCGATGGTCCGGACCGGGCGCATCCGGGAGCCGACGCGGTCCGACCAACGGCCGGCCGCGATACGGCTCAGCGCGCCGAGGAGCTGGGTGACCATGACCAGCGTGCCGGCCGAAGACGCCGACCAACCCTGACCCTTCACCAGCCACACCAGCAGGAAGGTCACCGTCACGTATTGCGGCATCGTCATCAGCGCCGACACCGCGTGGATTCGATACAGCACGCCATTACCCAGATACGGGTTGACCAGCTCCGTGTGACCGATCGGCCCGCGGTGATTGCGCGGCGGGTCGCGCACGATGGCGACGGCGGCCACCGCCGACACGGCGCACGCCAGCGCCGGGAACCACAAGCCCGAGGGCGGGCGATTTTCGGCCAGTCGGGGAATTACCAAGGCTCCCATGCCGATGCCGAGTGGCTGCGCCGTCTGGCGGACTCCCATCGCCAGGCCGCGCTGGTGCGGTGGGAACCAGCCTGCGACCAGCCGGCCGCCGGCCGGGAGGCTGCTTGCCGCGGCCATGCCGCCCAGGAAAAGGAACGTCCCTATCACCAGCAACGAATCGGACGCGGCCGCCGCGTAGGCCGCTGCGGCGGTCAGTGCCGACCCGACCGCAAGCACGAATCGCTCCCCGAGGCGGTCCACCACGTAGCCCCAGACGAAGAGCGTCACCACCATGCCCATGCTCGGCATCGCCGATAGCAGGCCCGATTGCCCCAGCGGGGTGCCGCGCTGAGAGTCGAGTGCGGGTATCAAGAACGCGACCGCATTGATGAAGGCGAACGAACTTGCCGTCACCAGGAGCGTGACGGCGACCATCGACCAGCGCGTCGTCGCGCCGACCGCCTCCGTCGACATCACGCCATGCTTGCACAGAAACGGACCGACCCGGCCATTTTCTGTTAGCGCCCAGTTATCTCCCAGTTCACCGACGCACGGTGTCCGGCCCGATCCGCTGCCCGACGCCGACACGCTTTAGGCTCATCCGAATGCGCCTTGGTCGAATCGCCAGCCCTGACGGAGTCGCTTTCGTCAGCATCGAAGGCGACCTGGACAGCCCCACCGACATGACCGCCCGGGAGATCGCCGAGCACCCGTTCGGGACGCCGACGTTCACCGGCCGCTCCTGGCCGCTGGCGGACGTCCGGCTGCTCGCCCCGATACTGGCCAGCAAGGTGGTCTGCGTCGGCAAGAACTACGCCGACCACATCGCCGAGATGGGCGGCGCCACCGGCCCGGTACCGGCGGACCCGGTGATCTTCCTGAAGCCCAACACCGCGATCATCGGACCGAACGTGCCGATTCGCCTGCCCGCCAACGCATCACCCGTGCACTTCGAGGGTGAGCTGGCGATCGTGATCGGCCGGGCGTGCAAGGACGTCCCGGCCGCGCGGGCCGCCGAGAGCATCCTCGGCTACACCATCGGCAACGACGTGTCGGCCCGGGACCAGCAGAAGGCTGACGGCCAGTGGACCCGCGCGAAAGGCCACGACACGTTCTGCCCGATCGGCCCCTGGATCGTCACCGATCTGGACCCCGCCGACCTCGCGCTGCGCACCGAGGTCAACGGCGCGGTCAAGCAGGACAGCCGCACCTCGCTGATGATTCACGACGTCGGCGCTATCGTCGAATGGATCTCGGCGGTAATGACATTGCTGCCGGGCGACCTGATTCTCACCGGAACGCCCGCGGGCGTCGGTCCGATCGAGGACGGCGACAGCGTCTCGGTGACCGTGCAGGGCATCGGTACCCTCGCCAATCCCGTAGTGCGCAAAGGAAAGCCGTGACCGAACTCGCACCCGTCCGGGTACGCTTCTGCCCGTCGCCGACGGGCACGCCACATGTCGGGATGGTCCGCACCGCGCTGTTCAACTGGGCGTACGCACGTCACACCGGCGGCACTTTCGTGTTCCGCATCGAGGACACCGACGCCGAACGCGACAGCGAGGAAAGCTATCTGGCGTTGCTCGACGCGCTGCGCTGGCTCGGCCTCGACTGGGACGAGGGGCCGGAGGTCGGCGGACCGTATGGGCCGTACCGGCAGTCGCAGCGCACCGAGATCTACCGCGACGTGGTCGAGCGGCTGCTGGCGGCGGGGGAGGCCTACTACGCGTTTTCGACGCCGGACGAGGTGGAGGCGCGCCACGTCGCGGCCGGCCGCAATCCCAAGCTGGGCTACGACAATTTCGATCGTCAGCTGACGGACTCGCAGCGCGCGGCGTACCTCGCCGAGGGGCGCAAGCCGGTGGTGCGGCTCCGGATGCCCGACGCGGACCTGGCCTGGGATGACCTGGTGCGGGGCACCACCACGTTCACGGCCGGTTCGGTGCCCGATTTTGCGCTGACCCGTGCCAGTGGAGATCCGTTGTACACGTTGGTCAACCCGTGCGACGACGCGCTGATGAAGATTACGCACGTGCTGCGCGGCGAGGACCTGCTGCCGTCGACGCCGCGCCAGCTCGCGCTGTATGAGGCGTTGATCCGAATCGGGGTCGCCGAGCGCGTCCCGCAATTCGCGCACCTGCCAACGGTGTTGGGGGAGGGCACCAAGAAGCTCTCGAAGCGCGACCCGCAGTCGAACCTGTTCGCGCACCGCGACCGCGGGTTCATCCCCGAGGGGCTGCTGAATTACCTTGCGCTGCTGGGCTGGGCGATCGCCGACGACCACGACCTGTTCAGCCTCGACGAGATGGTGGCCGCGTTCGACGTCGTCGACGTGAACTCCAACCCGGCCCGGTTCGACCAGAAGAAAGCCGACGCGCTCAACGCCGAGCACATCCGGATGCTCGGCCTTGAAGACTTCACCGGACGGCTGCGCGCCTACCTGGACACGCATAGCCACCACATCGAGTTGGATGACGCGCGATTCGCCGTTGCGGCCGAGCTGGTGCAGACCCGCATCGTCGTCCTCGGCGACGCGTGGGACCTGCTGAAGTTCCTCAACGACGACGCCTACGCGATCGACGAGAAAGCGGCGGCCAAGGAGCTCGGGCCCGACGGGCAGGCGGTTCTGGCGGCCGCGCTGGCCGCGCTGGATAGCGTGGCGGAGTGGACCACGGCACACATCGAGGAAGCGCTCAAGTCCGCGCTCATCGAGGGGCAGGGTCTCAAGCCGCGCAAGGCGTTCGGCCCGATCCGGGTTGCCGCCACCGGAACGACGATCAGCCCGCCGCTGTTCGAGTCGCTCGAGCTGTTGGGCCGTGACCGCAGCCTGCAGCGGCTGCGCGCCGCCCGTGCCGGCGACTGATGACGATTGCGCGTCGAGTCTTTGGTAGTGTGCACACCGGCTCTTAAAGGCCCACAACGGCGGGTAGCGGCGTTCGCAGGACGTGTACGAGGTCTGCGAAAGCGGTCTGACCAGCGGTTATAGGCAGCCAATGGGGTATGGTGTAATTGGCAACACAGCTGATTCTGGTTCAGCCATTCTAGGTTCGAGTCCTGGTACCCCAGCAAGGTCAGCGATTAGGCGGCCCTTCGGGGGTGAGATATGCTGACTGCTCGGTTCGGTTCTGGCCCCGTCGTCTAGCGGCCTAGGACGCCGCCCTCTCACGGCGGTAGCGTGGGTTCGAATCCCATCGGGGCTACAAAACCGCCGAGCAGACGCAAAAGCACCCAATTTCGTGCCGAAATGGGTGCTTTTGCGTCTGGTCGCGGGGACGCGGCTAGCGGCTTGCGGCGGGCGCGGTGGACCCGCCCACCGGCATCGCCGGCATGCCCAGCTTGCGGTGGTCCCAGGACCGCGCGCGCCGGCGGACGATGCGCACGCCGACCCGCTTGTTCATCATCTGGTCCACCAGCGGCTTCACGTCATCCGTATAGGGGCCGGTGTAGCGCTCCCACACGCTGACCCCGACCCGGTGCAGAGCGTCGGGATCGTCGACGATCTCGGCCACGCCCTCGAACGCGACCCCGCGCAGGGTGTCGTAGGTGTCGCCGTCCTCGATCAAAAACGTCACCCGCGGGTCGCGCTTCAGATTGACCGCCTTCTGCGACTTCGCCTTGGTCTCCAGCCAAATCTCGTCGTCGACGACGGCGTACCACATCGCCGTCAGGTGCGGTTGGCCGTCGGGTCCGATGGTGGCCAGGGTCCCGGTGCGGCTCTTGACGACGAAATCGGCAATTTCCGCCTCGGACATGACGATGCTCGCGCGCTGGTTGGTTCCCATGGGCGTCAGTCTGTCAGGCCCGCTCGCGTCGAGTCTGCGGTGGTGGCGTCGAGCCTGCGGTGAGGGCGTGTGGACGTTTGAAATCCACGTCGTGGGCGCAGAGTCAATGCCGCGTGTGGCGGGGCGCGTGTTGAGTCTGCGTCTGCTGCGCGAAAGTGCGAGAAGCCGCCGCGGTGAGCGCAGAGTCGATGCCGCGTGTGGCGGGGCGCGTGTTGAGTCTGCGTCTGCCGCGCGAAAGTGCGAGAAGCCGCCGCGGTGGGCGCAGAGTCAATGCGGCGTGTGGCGGGGCGCGTGTTGAGTCTGCGTCTGCTGCGCGAAAGTGCGAGAAGCCGCCGCGGTGGGCGCAGAGTCGATGCGGCGTGTGGCGGGGCGCGTGTTGAGTCTGCGTCTGCTCGGCGAAAGTGCGAGAAGGCGCCGCGGTGGGCGCAGAGTCGATGCCGCGTGTGGCGGGCCGCGTGTGGCGCGCCGGGGCAGCGCAGAGTCAATGCCGCGTTACAGCCGGCGGGTGAGCGCGTCGGAGGCGGCCAGCAGGTCGGCGGCCCACCGCGCGCCGGGGCGTCGACCCATCCGGTCGATGGGTCCCGACACGGAGATCGCGGCGATCACCGCGCCGCGGCCGTCGCGCACCGGCGCCGACACGCTCGCGACACCGGGCTCGCGCTCGGCCACGCTCTGCGCCCACCCGCGGCGGCGCACGTCGGCCAGCACCCGCCCGCTGAATTTCGCCGACGGCAGCACTGCGGCCTGGGTGGCCGCGTCGCTGTGGGCCAGCAACACTTTGGCCCCCGACCCGGCCGTCATCGGCAACCGCGCGCCGACGGGAACCGTATCGCGAAGGCCCGCAGGCGGTTCCACGGCGGCGATGCAGACCCGCGAAATGCCCTCGCGGCGGTACAACTGCACGCTCTCGCCGGTGGTCTGGCCCAGTTGCGGCAGCACTGCCGTACTCGCGGCCACCAGCGGATCGTCGACACGCGCCGCGAGTTCGGTGACCGCGGGCCCCAAACACCAGCGGCCCTCGTCGTCGCGGCCCAGCAGGCGGTGAAACTCGCAGGCGGCGGCCAATCGGTGTGCGGTGGCCCTGGGCAATCCGGTTCGCTCACACAATTCGGCCAGACCGCACGGAGATTCCGCGATCGTGTGGAGTATGTCGACGGCTTTGTCGAGCACGCCGATACCGCTAGACTGTCTCACAGAGAGATACTAGCGTCTCGCATTCTGAGATAACAGCCCGGATGCTCGGCGAGCCGCGAACGACCGAACAGAGGCGACTTCGAGATGGAATCCACTACCGGCACGCCGCGCACGCTGGCCGAGAAGGTTTGGGACGACCACGTTGTGGTCCGCGGCGAGGCCTCGAAGACGGGCCAGGAGCCCGACCTGATCTACATCGACCTGCATCTGGTGCACGAGGTGACCAGCCCGCAGGCCTTCGACGGCCTGCGGCTGGCGGGCCGTCCGGTGCGCCGCCCAGACCTGACGCTGGCCACCGAGGACCACAACGTGCCGACCCTCGACATCGACAAGCCCATCGCCGACGAGGTGTCGCGCACCCAGGTGGAAACATTGCGCCGCAACTGCGCGGAATTCGGTGTGCGGCTGTATCCGATGGGCGACATCGAGCAGGGCATCGTGCATGTCGTCGGCCCGCAGCTGGGCCTCACACAGCCCGGCATGACGATCGTCTGTGGCGACAGTCACACGTCCACCCACGGCGCATTCGGTGCGCTGGCAATGGGTATCGGCACCTCGGAAGTCGAGCATGTTCTCGCAACCCAGACGTTGCCTTTAAGGCCGTTCAAGACCATGGCGGTCAACGTCGACGGCGTGCTGCCCCCCGGCGTCACGGCCAAGGACATCATCTTGGCGCTGATCGCCAAGATCGGCACCGGCGGCGGGCAGGGTCACGTCATCGAATACCGGGGCAGCGCCATCGAATCGCTGTCCATGGAAGGCCGGATGACGGTCTGCAACATGAGCATCGAGGCCGGCGCCCGGGCCGGCATGGTGGCGCCGGACGACACCACCTACGAGTTTCTGCGCGGTCGCCCGCACGCGCCGACGGGCGCCCAGTGGGACGAGGCCCTGGCCTACTGGCAGCAGTTGCGCACCGACGACGGAGCCGTGTTCGACACCGAGGTCTACCTCGACGCCGCCGCGTTGAGCCCCTTCGTCACCTGGGGCACCAACCCCGGCCAGGGGGTGCCGCTGGCGGCGGAGGTCCCGGATCCCGAGCTGATGACCGACGACGCCGAGCGCCAAGCCGCCGAGAAAGCATTGGCATACATGGACCTTCGGCCCGGCATGGCGATGCGCGACATCGCGGTCGACGCCGTGTTCGTCGGCTCGTGCACCAATGGGCGCATCGAGGATCTGCGGGTGGTGGCCGGAATCCTGCGCGGCCGCAGGGTGGCGCCGGGAGTGCGGATGCTGGTCGTTCCGGGCTCGATGCGCGTCCGCGCGCAGGCCGAAGCCGAAGGCCTCGGTGAGGTTTTCACGGCCGCGGGCGCCGAATGGCGCCAGGCGGGTTGCTCAATGTGCCTGGGTATGAACCCCGATCAGCTTTCGCCGGGTGAGCGGTGCGCCGCCACGTCCAACCGCAACTTCGAAGGGCGACAGGGCAAGGGGGGCCGCACGCATCTGGTTTCCCCGTCCGTCGCCGCAGCCACCGCGGTACGCGGCACGCTATCCGCTCCGGCGGATTTGAATTGAATTCACGCCCACGCCAGACCTTGAGGACGGGACAAGCCATGGAAGCCTTTCGCACCCACACCGGCATCGGAGTACCGCTGCGGCGGTCGAATGTCGACACCGACCAGATCATTCCCGCGGTCTTCTTGAAGCGCGTCACCCGAACCGGTTTCGAGGACGGATTGTTCGCGACCTGGCGGTCAGATCCGTCATTTGTGCTAAACCTCAGCCCCTTTGACAGGGGCTCGGTTCTGGTCGCGGGACCCGATTTCGGCACCGGCTCGTCGCGTGAGCATGCCGTCTGGGCGCTCATGGACTACGGATTCCGAGTGGTTATCTCAGCCCGGTTCGGCGACATATTTCGGGGCAACGCGGGCAAGGCGGGGCTGTTGGCCGCCGAAGTTGCCCAAGATGACGTGGAACTGCTTTGGAAGCTCATCGAGCAGAGTCCGGGATTGGAAATCACTGTCAATCTTCAAGATCGAAATATCACCGCGGGAACGGTGGTGCTGCCGTTCAACATTGACGATCACACCGCGTGGCGACTGCTCGAGGGATTTGACGATATAGGCCTTACGCTGCGGAAACTCGACAAAATTGAGGCGTTCGAGGCGACTTATCCGTTCTGGAAACCGCGGACCCTGCCCACCTCCTGACGCGTCGAAAAGCGGAATTTCGCCGCCGACGACGCGGTCGAGCCGGGTCAATTTCCCGGCCGCGCCACCGGGCAAGGGCGGCAACCGGATTGCGGAAATGCCGGTTGCTGAGGCCTGAAATTGCGCGTGGCTCTTGGCAATTTGCCAGGTGAGGGTTTACCGTGTCTGCTAGTCGGTTCCAAAACGTGGACCACTGGCCTGGAGGGTTTGGATGAACAAAGCAGAGCTCATAGATGTGCTCACACAGAAATTGGGCTCGGATCGGCGGCAGGCGACCAACGCCGTCGAGCATGTCGTCGACACCATTGTGCGTGCGGTGCACAAGGGTGACAGCGTCACCATTACCGGGTTCGGTGTGTTCGAGCAGCGGCGCCGCGCGGCCCGGGTGGCCCGCAATCCGCGTACCGGCGAGACGGTGAAGGTGAAGCCGACTTCCGTCCCGGCATTCCGTCCGGGTGCTCAATTCAAAGCCGTTGTCTCTGGCGCACAGAAGCTTCCGGCGGAAGGTCCCGCGGTGAAGCGAGGCGTCGCGACAAGCGCAGCCAAGAAGACCGCGTCGAAGCGGGCTCCCGCCAAGAAGGCGGCCACCAAGGCTCCGGCCAAGAAGGCCGCCACCAAGGCTCCGGCCAAGAAGGCCGCGACCAAGGCTCCGGCCAAGAAGGCGGCCACCAAGGCCCCGGCCAAGAAGGCCGCGACCAAGGCTCCGGCCAAGAAGGCGGCCACCAAGGCTCCGGCCAAGAAGGCCGCGACCAAGGCGCCCGTGAAGAAGGCGGCCGCCAAGGCGCCGGTGCGCAAGGCCGCGTCCAAGGCTCCGGCCAAGAAGGCTCCGGCCAAGAAGGCGACGACCGCACGTCGGGGCCGCAAGTAACGCAGTAGATCTCACCGCAGATACCCTTCGGGCGGCAGCTGCCCCCGAAGGGTATCTGTGCGTTAAGCCCGCACGTTGGCGGCCAGCGCGCCGCCGATGTGGTCGGCCGCCACCAGTCGCCCCGCGGCGAACGACAGCACCCACGTGCTGCCCTTGTGATTGCGGGCCTTGTCGGCAACCACCCCGTCGCGTTCACACCACCAAGCGATCAAGTCGGGAATCACCTTGCCCTGCGAGCAGATCACCGGTGTGCCCGACCGCGCGGCGATCTGCAGCATCCGGTTTCGGCCGCGCTTGGGATTCTTGGCGTAGGCCTCCTCGCTGAGGCTGGGTTCGTCGCGGATGCGCACCCCCAGCTCCTCGGCGAGGGGCTGCACCGTCTGCTGGCAGCGCGCTCGGTCGGCTGCATGCACGTGGCTGGCGCCGAACGCCAGCAGTTGCGCAACCAGCGCCTCGGCCTGCGCGCGGCCCTTCTTGTCCAGCGGCCGTTTTGTGTCGTCGCCGTGGTAGCGCGCCTTGCTGCCCGCCGTTCCGTGCCGGACCACCAGCACGGTGTGCGTGTCCGGCGGGTATTTGGTGAACAGGCGCAAGACCTTTCGATCCTGCGCATACTGCAGCTTCTTCATCGCCTCGGGGATCGGCAGCCAGACCAGCTCGTCGACCTCGTTTCCGGGGGTGAACTCCCCACCGGTGCTGCGCGCCGCCCAGTAGTACACCTTCTTGACGCCTTGCTCGATCGGGTAGCTCACCGCGACCAGCCGCCTGCCGAGTACGGCGTGGTGACCGGTCTCCTCGAGCACCTCCCGCGCGGCCGCCACCGGTGTGGTCTCGCCGGGGTCCACCTTTCCCTTGGGCAGCGACCAGTCGTCGTAGCGCGGCCGGTGGATCACCGCGATCTCGGGAGCGCCCTTGGCGCTCTTGGCTTTGGCCGACTTGGTGCCGGCGGGTCGCCACAACACCGCACCGGCGGCGTAGACGGTCCGGTTCCCCGAGCGCCGTCGGGCGGACGAGTTCTGGGGCGACACCTTAACTCCTGCAGGTCAATTCGGGCAGGTCGGCTCGTGCTTGGTGGGACGGTCGGGAGCGGCTCGTGTCAGGGGCTGCTATGCCGCTCCATCAGCGACGCCTGGTGATCGCGCACGTTCTCGCCCTCCTGAGGCGCCGCGGTCCACTGTCCGTCGGACCCCAGCTCCCAGCACCGGGTAGCGGGATCCAGTGCGGATTCGAACAACTCGTCCAGTTGCGCGGTGAGCCTCGGGTCCTTGACCTGAGCCATCACCTCTACGCGGCGGTCGAGATTGCGGTGCATCATGTCGGCGCTGCCGATCCAGAACTCGTCGAGCGCGCTGAAGTGGATGATCCGCGAGTGTTCCAGGAAGCGGCCGAGAATCGAGCGGACGGAGATGTTCTCCGAGAAGCCTTCCGCGCCGGGACGCAGGGCGCAGATGCCGCGCACCACGATCTCCACCCGCACGCCCTCCTGCGAGGCGCGGTAGAGCGCGTCGATGACCTGTTCGTCGACGAGCGCGTTCATCTTCAGCCGGATTCGGCCCGTGCCGTTCTCGCGGTGGGCGGCGGCCTCGCGCTCGACGCGCTCGATGATCCCGGTCCGAATGCTGTGCGGCGCCACCAGGATGTTGCGGTAGGACACCTTGCGCGAGTAGCCGGTGAGCGAGTTGAACAGGTCGGTCAGGTCCGCGCCGAGGTCGGGGTTGGCGGTCAGCAGGCCGACATCCTCGTAGAGCCGCGCGGTCTTGCCGTTGTAGTTGCCGGTCCCGATGTGGCAGTAGCGCCGGATCGCCGGACCCTCGCGGCGCACCACCAGGCAGGTCTTGCAATGGGTCTTGAGCCCGACGTAGCCGTAGACCACGTGCACGCCCGCTTGCTCCAGTGTGCGGGCCCACCGGATGTTGGCCTGCTCGTCGAAACGCGCTTTGATCTCGACCATTGCCACCACCTGCTTTCCGGCTTCGGCGGCGTCGATCAGCGCGCGGACTATCGGCGAGTCACCCGACGTGCGGTACAACGTCTGCTTGATCGCCAGCACGTTGGGGTCGGCGGCCGCGTGTTCGATGAAGCGCTGCACGCTGGTGGAGAACGAGTCGTACGGATGATGAAGCAACACATCGCCTTCGCGCAGCGTCGCGAAGATGCTGCGGGGCGATTCCCGGTCGGCGAAAGCGGGATTGGTTGCGGGAACGAAGGTCCGGTCCTTAAGCGCCGGCCGGTCCAGGCCGTAGACCTGCCACAACGACGAAAGGTCCAGCAGGCCGGGCACCTCGATGACGTCGCCGGGATCCACGTCGAGCTCCCGCAGCAGCAGCTCGAGCATGCTTTCGGTCATGTCGTCGGCGACCTCGAGGCGCACCGGCTTACCGAACCGCCGCCGCGCCAATTCCCGCTCCATCGCCTGCAAAAGGTCCTCGTCGCGGTCCTCCTCGACCTCGAAATCCGCGTTGCGGGTAATGCGGAACGCATGGTGTTCGACGATCTCCATGCCCGGGAACAGCACCGGAAGGAACGCGGCGATCAACTCCTCCATCGGTAGGAAGCGCACCCGAACCGGACCTTCGAATTGCGAGCCCTCTTCCGTGTCGCCCGCGGGGCCGTCCAGCTCCACGAAGCGATCGACGTTGTCGGGCACCTTGACCCGGGCGAAGTGCTGGCCGCCGTCCTCGGGCTGCGTCACGGTGACCGCGAGGTTCAGGCTCAGCCCGCTCACGAACGGGAACGGGTGGGCCGGGTCGACGGCGAGCGGGGTCAGGACCGGGAAGACCTGCTCGTGGAAATACGTCGACAATTGGTCGCGCTCAGCCTGATCCAGGTCCGCCCACGTGACGATCGAGATGCCCTCCTCGCCGAGCGCCGGCAGCACCGAGTCGAGGAACACCCGCGCGTGCCGGCTGGCGATCTGCTGGGTCTGTTCGCCGATGCGGCGCAATTGCTCACGCGGTGTCAGGCCGTCGGCGGAGCGCACCGACAGGCCCATCTCGTCGCGGCGCTTCAGGCCGGCCACCCGGACCATGTAGAACTCGTCGAGGTTGGACGCGAAGATCGCCAGGAACTTCGCGCGTTCCAGTAGCGGCAGCGAGTTGTCGTCGGCCAGTGCGAGAACCCGCGCGTTGAAGTCCAGCCAGCTCAGTTCCCGGTTGAGGTAGCGGTCCTCCGGCAGCTGGTCGGTGATCGCGGCCGGGGTTGCCGCGGGCGGCGCCGCCACGGGCGATTCGCCCGGAGTCCAGAGGTTCTCGTCGGGCCGCGCCTCGGCTTCGATTTCAGTCACCCTGCGATCATTGCTCATCACCTGCGGCTGCTGCTAGCGCGCGACGCACATCCATATTTCGTTGGGGTTCCGTTCACTCGCCGGACAGGTTCGTCATCGGTGGGCGACGGCGCGCGCGGTCGCCGCCCCGACGCCGAGGCGGCGGGCGACCGCCAGGTCGGCGGGTGTGTCGACGTCGCAGCGCAGGCCGGGCCACGCCCCGGTGAGTTCGATGGCGCCCGAACGACGATGCCGCGCCGCGGAATCCGCGCCGAACTGCGGGTCCAGGGCGGTGCCGAACGCGCAGAGGGCCGACGTCCCGGTGCCCAGCCGGTCGGTGACGAAGCTGCGCCGGTGTGGGCGGGCCGCGGCGATCGCCTCGTCCAGTTCCTGAGTCTGCAAAGCTGGCAGATCACCTTGCAGCACAACGAGATTGGTGACCTTGCCGGCGAGCGCGCGCTCCGCGGCGGCGATGGCGTGGTTGAGCGGGTCGCGGTGTCCGTCGGGCGTCGGGTCGGTCAGCACGTCGGCCCCGAGGTCGGCGGCCGCCGCGGCGGCGGCCTCGTCGGGCGTGACGACGGTGATCGAGTGCAGGCAGCGAACCCGTCCCGCCGCGGTCAACGTGTCCGCCAGCATCGCCAGCACGACGCTCTCCCGGGTGCGGGCCGAGAACACCGGCGCCAGCCGGGTCTTGGCGGCGGCCAGCCGCTTGACGGCGATGATCAGGGCGATGTCGTCGAGGTTGTGCGCCCCCTCGCCCCGTGTGCCGCTCATGCGGTCATCCTGCCAGCGTCGCGCTAACGTGATCGTGGCAGCCGAGCTGGGAGCACATCCGACGACACCTGGGAGCGCGTATGGCCGTTGCGGTGATGGGCGCCGGTGCGTGGGGCACCGCGCTGGCCCGGGTGCTCGCCGACGCGGCGGGGCCGGGCGCGACCGATTCAGAGGTCGTCCTGTGGGCGCGCCGCGCCGACGTCGCCGAGCAGATCAACACGACCCGGTACAACCCCGACTACCTGCCCGGCGCGCTGCTGCCGCCGAGCATCCGCGCGACCACCGACGCCGCCGAGGCGCTGGACGGCGTGACGACGGTGCTGCTCGGTGTGCCGGCGCAGACCCTGCGTGCCAACCTCGAGGTGTGGGCGCCGCTGCTGACGCCCGGCGCCACCCTGGTCAGCCTGGCCAAGGGCATCGAGCTCGGGACCCTGATGCGGATGAGCCAGGTCATCGTCTCGGTGACGGGAGTGGACCCCAGTCAGGTCGCGGTGATCTCGGGGCCCAACCTGGCCAGTGAGATCGCCGAGCGCGAGCCCGCCGCCACCGTCATCGCGTGCAGCGACTCCGGCCGCGCGGTGGCGCTGCAGCGGATGTTCAACAGCGGCTACTTCCGGCCCTACACCAACGCCGATGTCGTCGGCACCGAGATCGGCGGGGCGTGCAAGAACGTCATCGCGCTCGCGTGCGGGATGGCGGCGGGCGTCGGCCTGGGCGAGAACACCGCGGCGGCCATCATCACGCGCGGCCTCGCGGAGATCATGCGGCTGGGCATCGCGCTGGGCGCCAAGGGCGCGACGCTGGCGGGCCTGGCCGGCGTCGGCGACCTGGTCGCCACCTGCACGTCGCCGCACTCGCGCAACCGCTCGATGGGCGAACGCCTGGGCCGTCGGGAAAACGCCTTGCAGGTCACCGACGGGCACGTGGTGGAGGGGGTGACGTCCTGCCAGTCGGTGCTGGCGCTGGCGTCCAGCTACGACGTGGAGATGCCCCTCACCGACGCCGTGCACCGCGTCTGCCACAAGGGCCTGTCGGTGGACGAGGCGATGGCGCTACTGCTGGGCCGCAGCACCAAGCCCGAGTAAAACCGCAGGTCGCGGCGTTGGACCCCACCGCGGCGGGCCACACCCGGTAACCTCTCCAGGTTGTGAGTGCCAGCCAGCGCGTCCGCGTGGCCGTCGTATTCGGCGGCCGCAGCAACGAGCACGCCATTTCGTGCGTGTCGGCGGGCAGCATTCTGCGCAATCTCGACCCGCAGCGATTCGACGTGATCGCGGTCGGCATCACCCCGCACGGGTCGTGGGTGCTCACCGACGGCAACCCCGACACGCTGGCGATCACCGACCGGAAGCTGCCCGAGGTGACCGCCGCGTCGGGCACCGAACTGGCGCTGCCCGCCGGCACGGGCTCCACCGCGGTGGACGTACTGACGTCGGTCGACGTGGTCTTCCCGGTGCTGCACGGGCCGTACGGCGAGGACGGCACCATTCAGGGGTTGCTCGAGCTCGCCGGGGTGCCCTATGTCGGTGCCGGCGTGCTGGCCAGTGCCTCGGGCATGGACAAGGAGTTCACCAAGAAGCTGCTGGTCGCCGACGGGCTGCCGGTGGGTCCGTATGTCGTGCTGCGCGCGACACGGCCGACCCTGTATCCCGAGGAGTGCGAACGGCTGGGCCTGCCGGCGTTCGTCAAACCCGCGCGGGGCGGCTCGTCGATCGGGGTGAGCCGGGTGTCGGGCTGGGACGAACTGCCCGCCGCGGTGGCCGCCGCGCGCTGCCATGACCCGAAGGTGATCGTCGAGGCCGCGATCAACGGCCGCGAGCTGGAGTGCGGCGTGCTCGAGATGCCCGACGGCACAGTGGAAGCCAGCACGCTGGGGGAGATCCGGGTGGCCGGGGTCCGCGGCCGCGAGGACGGGTTCTACGACTTCGCGACCAAATACCTCGACGATGCGGCCGAACTGGACGTGCCCGCCAAGGTCGACGACGACGTCGCAGACGAGGTGCGGCAGTTGGCGATCCGCGCGTTTCGGGCCATCGACTGCCAGGGCCTGGCCCGGGTGGACTTCTTCCTCACTGACGACGGGCCGGTCATCAACGAGATCAACACGATGCCCGGCTTCACCACGATCTCGATGTACCCGCGGATGTGGGCGGCCAGTGGCGTGGACTACCCAACGTTGTTGGCCACCATGGTGGAAACCGCGCTGGCCCGCGGCGTCGGGCTGCGCTGAGCTGTCAGCGGGTCGCCGTCGTCAGGACTAGCGCGCGGGCGCCGGGTCGATGGGGACCGCGCCGACGGTGCGGTCGATAACGTCGGAAAGCTCCTGGATGGGCGTCGGCCCGGATCCCGACGGCAGCGTCAACGCCACGTACACCGGCCGGTCCACCGTGTACCAGGTGGATCGTCCTTCGGCGCCCGCGTTCGCTCCGAACCATTGCACCTTGCCGACGACCTGGATCGGGGAGCCCACCACGAAGTCGGCGGGACGGTCCAGCCCGCAGCGCAGCACCACCGGCTCGGCGTCCGGGCCATCGCGCCACGCCGCGGCGCCGTCGGGTGCGGGTTGCGCCAGCTGGGCGCGCTGGTAGCGCCCGAGACGCTGCGGCAGCGCCGCTTTGAGCGCCGCACAGGCGGGCGCGGCGGCCGCGGGGGCGGCGACGCCGGGCAGGGCCACCGGTTGCTCGGTGACCTGGCGGTTCGCCGCGATGGCCAGGATGACGCCGATCGCCGTCACGCCCAGCAGCACCGCGGCGATGATCAGGGCGCGCGGCGGGCCCTGATCATCGCCGCGGACGGCGGCTGATTCTTGATCGCCAGTCACCTGCGTGGCTACCTCGGACTCTCCTACACTGGCGCGGGCGGGCAGGGACCAAATTACCCCAGACGAGGGATATGGAGATTGCGTGCGCGACGACACAGCGGGGGAGTCCCCGACGCTGCGGGAAGTCGGTGAGTTCGAGGTAATCGAGCGGGTGGTGCGGGACCGGCTGCAGCCCGCGACGGTCATCGTCGGTCCGGGAGACGACGCGGCGGTGGTGTCCGCCGGCGATCGCCGCACCGTGGTATCCACCGACATGCTGGTGCAGGATCAGCACTTTCGGCTCGACTGGTCGACGCCGCAGGACGTCGGCCGCAAGGCGATCGCGCAGAACGCCGCCGACATCGAGGCGATGGGCGGGCGGGCCACCGCGTTCGTGGTGGGTTTCGGAGCGCCCGCCGATACGCCCGCGGAGCAGGTGGAGGCGCTGGCCGACGGGATGTGGGACGAGGCGGAGCTGATCGGCGCCGGAATCGTCGGCGGAGACCTGGTCAGTAGCCCGCAGTGGGTGGTGTCGGTGACCGTGCTGGGCAACCTGGACGACGCTGTGCCCGTGCTGCGGTCCGGGGCCAAACCCGGGTCGGTGGTTGCGGTCACCGGCGAGCTGGGCCATTCGGCCGCCGGTTACGCGTTGTGGTCCAACAAGATTGAGGGTTTCGACGACCTGCGGCAGCGTCACCTGGTGCCGCAGCCGCCGTACGGCGCGGGCGCGGCGGCGGCGGTCGCCGGTGCCGAGGCGATGATCGACGTGTCCGACGGCCTGATCGCCGACCTGCGGCATGTCGCCGAGGCGTCCGGCGTGGGCATCGACCTGTCTTCCGCGGACCTGGCCGCCGACCGCGACGCGCTGGCCGAGGCGGCCGCGGCCGTGGGAGCGGACCCGTGGCCTTGGGTGCTGGGCGGCGGTGAAGACCACGCCCTGGTCGCGTGTTTCGCCGGCTCGCCGCCCGCGGGATGGCGCGTCATCGGGCGGGTCGTCGACGGTCCGGTACGGGTGCTGATCGACGGCGAGGAGTGGGACGGCTACGCCGGCTGGCAGTCTTTCGCCGGCTAGTACGCCGACCGAATGTCGGGTTGAGACACGTTCGAGGCCGGACAGCGTGGCATAACCCGACACTCGGCGGGGTGCGCGGTGGCGGCCACCCGGACGTCGGCGTGACCTAGGGTGGGCCGGTGACCGTCTACGCGATCGCGCAGCTGCGATTCACCGACCGGGCCGCCTACGACCGGTACCAGGCCAGGTTCCTGGAGGTCTTCCGTCGACACCCGGGCACGCTGTTGGCCGCCGACGAATCGCCGCGGGTCGTGGAGGGGCGGTGGGATCGCGAGAAGGTGGTGCTGATGTCGTTTCCCGACGAGGCCGCGTTCGACGGCTGGGCGCAATCGCCCGAATACCAGGACATCTCGCGGGACCGCCACGCAGGTGCGGACACGGTGGTGCTGCTAGTGAAGAGTTTTCAGTGACCGCGCGCCCGCTGAGCGAGCTCGTCGAACCGGGTTGGGCGCAGGCGCTGGCGCCGGCCGCCGAGCAGGTCGCGCAGATGGGGCAGTTCCTGCGGTCCGAGATCGCGGCCGGCCGCCGGTACCTGCCCGCGGGCCCGAACGTCCTGCGGGCCTTCACTTTCCCGTTCGAGCAGGTGCGGGTCCTGATCGTCGGGCAGGACCCCTATCCCACCCCGGGGCACGCCGTGGGCCTGAGCTTCTCGGTCGCCCCCGACGTGCGCCCGCTGCCGCGCAGCCTGGCCAACATCTTCGACGAGTACACCGCCGACCTGGGCCACCCCCAGCCCTCGTGCGGCGACCTGACGCCGTGGGCCGAACGCGGCGTCATGCTGCTGAACAGGGTGCTCACCGTGCGGCCCAGCAATCCGGCGTCGCACCGCGGCAAGGGCTGGGAAGCGGTCACCGAGTGCGCGATCCGCGCGCTGGCCGCGCGCTCCGAGCCGATGGTGGCGATCCTGTGGGGGCGCGACGCGTCGACGCTCAAGCCGATGCTGGCGGAGGGCAAGTGCGTCGCGATCGAGTCGCCGCACCCGTCGCCGCTGTCGGCGTCGCGCGGGTTCTTCGGCTCGCGGCCGTTCAGTCGCACCAACGAACTGCTCACGGGGATGGGCGCCGACCCGATCGACTGGCGCCTTCCCTAGGCTCGCGCAACCTATGAGCCTGGGAAATTGACGTCCTTCGTCACTGCCTTCCACTCCTCGATCGACGCCGACAACGCGGCGATCTTGTCGCGCATCGCCTTCAGTACGTCACGGCCCAGCAATAGCCGCAGTGGTGGATCATCGAGGCCGGTCACCATGAGGACCGCTTCGGCGACCTTGCGCGGGTCGCCAGGCAGGTGATCGGCGAACTGCTTGATCAGGTCCTTGCGGGCGGCCACATCGGCGTAGTCAGCGATCGGGTTGTGTGTTTCCTTCATCGATCTACTGGCCCAATCGGTGCGGAATGCGCCCGGTTCGATAGCGGTCACCTTGATTCCCAGCGGCCGCACCTCGGTGGCAAGCGCTTCGGTGACGGCCTCCAGCGCGAACTTGGTGGACGAGTAATAGGCGTTGGGCGGGTTGGCCACCAGGCCGGTCATCGACGAAATGTTGACGATGTGGCCCGAGCCGCGGGCACGCATGCCGGGCAGTACCGCCTTGATCATGTCGACGGCACCGAAGTAGTTGACGTCGAACAACTTTCGAACCTCGGCGTCCTCGCCTTCCTCGACGGCGGACAAGTAACCGTGACCGGCGTTGTTGACCAGGACGTCGATCCCGCCGAACGCTTGCTCGGCCGCTGAGACCGCGGCACTGATCTGGCCGGCGTCGGTCACGTCGAGCGCGACGGGCAGCGCCTTCTCGCCGAACTCGTCGGCGAGGTCCGCGACCGCGTCGGCCTTGCGTGCGGTCACCACGACGCTGTGGCCGGCCGCCAAGGCGCCGCGGGCGATTTCGCGTCCGAACCCGGTCGAGCAACCGGTGACCAACCAGCACCCCACCTCAGAGCGTCCCTTCCGGCAGGCGCCGCAGATACGCCCTCCGGCGTTCGGCGAGTTCGGCTTTGCGCTGCTGCTCGGTCACCCGGGGCAGGTTCGGTACCTCTGCGGCGAGCATGTCCAGCTTGATTACCCGCCCGTGAGCCCCGAGGCCGTCGCGCGGGCCCGTCTCGCCGAACTCCGCCATCCGCAGCGTCAGGATGGCCTCGGTGAGCCCGTCGGAGTCGATCCAATTCGCCACGCCCGGATCGACTGGCGAGATCACGTAGGTGTATGTCCCATCCTCGTTGGCCACCGACTGTGCTTTGTTGAGGCTGCCGGTGCGGTCGACGATTTCCAGCGTGGTGCCCCAGATATTGCTCAGCGGCACCGTGAAGTATTCGGCGCCGCCGTCGTTGACGTCCACCACGAACGCCTCGTCCGGGGCGAGATCGAAGCGGCCCATGACATAGAACTGGTTGCGCATCGCGCCATCCTGATCGGCCGACCAGG
The DNA here is from genome assembly GCF_059812195.1 of Mycobacterium sp. NGS68. Classification (NCBI taxonomy): domain Bacteria; kingdom Bacillati; phylum Actinomycetota; class Actinomycetes; order Mycobacteriales; family Mycobacteriaceae; genus Mycobacterium; species Mycobacterium sp. NGS68. Next base: position 63,161 of record NZ_JCALCE010000028.1, read on the forward strand.
CCAGGTCGAAACGGTTGGCCGGCATCTTGTACACGCCATGGCTGAGCTTGCCCGTGAAATTCGCGAAATACGCCATCATCGCGGCGGTCGCCTCGGCCTGCTCGTCAAGGGTGCGGGCCGGCTTTGAGGTCGATGCCGGCGCACCGCCGAGTCGTTGCACCTCAAGGTAATTGGGGTCGTCGAGTCCCCAATCCAACAACACGTCGCGGATGTAGAACTCGTGCGCCGCGGGGGTGGTCCGCACGTGGTTGGGCCGCCCGCCCGCGGGGTCGGCGTCGACGGTGATGGTGAAACTGCCGTCGGAATCGACGGCCATGGTGCGGCCGTTGAGTACGTCGACGGTGCCCATGTTCGCATCCCAGAGGGTGAAGTAGTTCTCGGTCATGCGGTGTTCGCCGACGCGACCGTGGATCTCGTAGCGTTCGTCGCCGGAGATCGGGATCACCCGGTACACGCTGTCGGGATTGTCGATGCCCCAACGTGATCCGGGAATATTCCGGCCGTCCACCGGGTGCGCCAGCCGCGTGATGCAGCTGACCTTGGGCCGCAGCTTGTCCTGATTGGACGACCACACCGCCGCCGAGAACATCACCTCGGCGAACGCGTCGTCGAACCGCTCGCGCATGGCTTCCGAGGCCTTGGCGCGGCCCAGCCAGGTTTGCGCGACCTCCGCATACGCGTTCTTGACGGTGGGGTGCTCGATCAGCTCGAGGGCGGCCAGTTCCTGTTCGTGCTGCGATGCCGTCGCGACCGGATCATCACTCACTAGCTCCTCCTGATGTAGTCGTGAAAACGCTTGTTGTACAGACTGAATCGCTCGTCTACCCGTTCCGGCTGCAGAGCGTAAGTGTGCAGCCCATAGGGTGGGCGTGCCGGCTCGCGGGGACGCTCGCGCAGCCAGCGCCGCATCGCATCCTCGGCCTGCGAGGTCAGCGAAAGCCCAATGGCGTCATAGACGCGGGCCACCTGCCCGATCGGATCGGCTACCGCGTCGTCGAACCCGATATCGGTGACTCGATCCCGGCCCCACCCGTCTCGCACCGCCATCGCCCGATCGTTCGTCCAGCCCATCCGCTGCAACCATTGCGCGCCCACGCGGTGTAGGTCGACGGTGTCGGCGTGCATCGCGTGCAGGGTCGCGTTGAGGCTGGCCCCCGACGCGATCGTGGTCCGAGGGTCGCGATGCATATGCACGATGTGCACGTCGGCGAACTGCGCTCGCAGCACGTCCAGGTAGCCGAGGTGCGCGGGCGACTTGAGCACCCAACGCTGTGCTTGCTGACCCCGCTTACGTTTCTGCCACTGCAAAAACTGCAACATCCGGTGCAGATACTGGTAAGCGGGAGTGAAGTCCTGCTCGTCGAGCCACGACCGGTAGTGCGGGAGATGCGCACCGGACTCGGGCACATGTGACAGGAACGCGTCGGCCAGAAAGACGATCTCCTCCTCGGCTTCGCGCGCGTACATCGGATGAATGGAGAATAGTTCCGGCGCCAGCTCCCGTGATTTCGCTTCCCGCGCTTCGCTGATCGCGATGCGCGGATCGAGACCGGTGAACGGGTAGTCGAGCCGCGGCGCGACCTCGACGACCTCCCAGCCGTAAGCGCAGAGGAATCGCCGGTCGGCGGCCAAGAGCCGCTGCAGCAGCGTCGTGCCGCTGCGCATCATTCCGACGACGACGATCGGCGCCGCGACCTGCTCGTCCAGGATCTCCGGATGCCGGCGGATCCACTCCTGCGTTCGCAGCCGCATGCGCAGGCTGTGCAGGATGCCCGAACGCAGGATGTGAGTGCCAAGGGTATTCAGGCCGTTCACGTCGACCCGCGCGTAGTCGGCCAATAACACTCGCAACGGCCGCTCGAACTCGCCCGGGCCCCAATCGGTCAATGATTCTTTCTGTTGGGCCGCGGTCAGCAGGGCTTCCGCGGAGAAGGCGTCCGACGGTTCCACCTACAGGTCAGAACTTCAGGTGATGGCTGACGTCGCCGACCTGGTCGACGAACATGGTGCGGCTGTCGAACCACCAGACGCCATCGAGGCGCCGAAAAGTGTCCTTGTAGTGCCCGGTCACGATCACTTGCAGCGGCAAATCCGGCGTGGCCTGCGTTACGCAGTAGTAGGAGGTGCTGCTCGCGGTTCCCTGCGACTCGTCGATGTCGAGGTGCACATTGGTCGTGTTGTGTTTGGTCTTCGGGGTGCCGTCTTCGTAGATGCGCGTAGTCATCCCGTACAGTTCCCGCACCCGGCCGGTGCCGGCGAAAACGGTTTCCGGCGGCCCGTTCTCCACTCCGCAGATGCGGCCATGTTCAAAGAGCCCCGCCACCGCGTCCAAGTCACCGCTGTCCAGCAGGCGCGCGTACCGGTAAATCAGGTTGGTGATTTCTGTCGCGCTACCGGTCATGAATCATCTCGGCTAAACCCCGTCCTCATGGTTGCCAGACAATCTTGACAGAACCGAACCCAGTGAGGATCAACTGGCTCGTTAGTCTCAAGACTCGTGATCTCACTTCGGACGTCGCGCCGGCTCAGCACAGATGCGGCCCCGACGCTGTCGGTGTCTCATGGGTGAACTCGACAACACCGTCGCCGTCGTCACCGGCGCGGCCCGCGGGCAGGGTCGCAGCCACGCCGTGGCACTCGCCGCGCAGGGCGCCGACATCGTCGCCGTGGACATCTGCGCCGATATCCCTGACGCGATTCCCTACCCGCTGGGCACCAGGTCAGACCTCGACAAGACCGTGGAGTTGGTTGAAGCCGCGGGCCGCAGGGCGGTGCCCGTCGTCGCCGACGTCCGCGACCTGGCGCAGCTGGATGCCGGCGTGCAGGCCGGTGTCGACGAGCTGGGTGAGATCGACATCGTCATCGCCAACGCCGGGGTCGTGGCGATCGGCGACCCGGAGATCCGCTCCGAACCGGTGTTCGCCACGATCGTCGACACCAACCTGAAGGGCGTCTGGCACACGATGCTGGCGACCGTGCCGTCCATCATTCGCAAGGGCCGGGGCGGGTCGGTCGTTCTGGTCAGCTCATCGCAGGGTCTGACCGGCCGGGGCGGTGACGGCAGTGCCGCGATGTTCGCCTACGCCGCGTCCAAGCACGGCGTGCTGGGGTTGATGCGCTCTGCCGCGAATGCCTATGCGCCGCACAAGATTCGGGTAAACTCGGTGCACCCCAGCGGTGTCGCGACGCCGATGATCCTCAACGACTTCGTGGTGAACAGGATGCTGGAGAATCCGAACCCTGCCGTGTCACAGATGCTGCTGCCGGACGTGCCGCTGGTCGAGTCGCAGGACGTCACCGAGGCGGTGCTGTGGCTGGTGAGCCCGCGGTCCCGCTACGTGACCGGCGTGGCAGTACCCGTCGACGCCGGCCACCTGGTGATGTAGTGATCACCGCGGCGCGACGATGCCGTTGTCGTAGGCGTAGACGATCGCCGCGGCGCGGTCGCGCAGGTCGAGCTTGCCGAAGATCCGGCCGATGTGGCTCTTGACCGTGACGCCGGAGATGCACAGTTCGTCGGCGATCTCGTTGTTGGAGAAGCCTTTTCCGATCAGCGTGAGCACGTCGAGCTCGCGGGCGGTCAGCTCGGCGACGTCGGTCCCGAGCGGGCCGGGGGCGGCCTTGCGGTAGGTGCTCAGCACGCGCGAGGTGACCGCGGGATCCAGGTAGCTGTCGCCGCGCGCGACGGCCCGCACCGCGCGGATCAGCTCCTCGGCCGACGAGTCCTTGAGCACAAAGCCCGCCGCCCCCGCGCGCAGCGCACCTGACAGCAGCTCGTCCTCGTTGAACGTCGTCAGCGCCAGCACCGGCGGCGCCTCGCCCGGCCCCGCGGCCAGCCTGCGCGTCGCCTCGATGCCGTCGACGCGGCGCATCCGCAAGTCCATCACCACGACGTCCGGTCGGTGCCGGGCCACCGCGTCGGGTACTTCGTCGCCGTCGGCGCATTCGGCGACGACGGTGAAACCGTCCCTGCGGCGCAGGATTCGGCGCAGCCCGGAGCGCACCAGGTCCTGATCGTCGACCAGCAGCACCGCGATCTCGGGTGTCTGCGGAAGGTTCAGGCTCACGCAGAACCCCTGGTGGTGGGGCACCACCACGGCCGCCCGCCGAAGCCGCCCTCCTGCAGCGGTATCTCGGCGTGCACCGACCAGCCGTCCTCGCTCGGGCCGGCCTCGATGGCGCCGCCGAGCAGCTCCACGCGCTGCCGCATGCCGCGCAACCCCCGCCCCTCCGAGGCATCCGCCACCGCCACCGCGGCCGGCAGCCGATTGTCAACCGCGAGCCGAGCCGACCCCGCCGAAATATCCAGCTTCACCGACGATCTGGACTCGGATGCGTGCTTGGCGACGTTGGCCAGCGATTCCTGGGTGATGCGATACAACGCGAGCCCGACCGCCGCCGAGACATTGTCGGTGGGGCCCTCGGCGCGCAGGGTGACGTCCAGGCCGGCCTTGGCGAAATCCGAGACCAGGACGCCGATGTCGTCGATGCCGGGTTCCGGTGTGGTCCGTGCGATTTTGGGTCCACGGTCCAGCAGCCCGACGGTGCGGCGGATGTCGGCCATCGCCTGCCGTCCGAGCTGCTCGGCCTGCTCGAGCGCCTCGACCGCGTCGTCGACATCGCGGTCCTGCTGCAACGCCCGCCGCGCGCCGGTCATGTGCAGCAGCGTGATGGACAGCGAGTGGGCGATCACGTCGTGTACCTCGCGGGCGATGCGCCGGCGCTCGTCGGCCGCGGCATGCTCGGCCAATGCCTCCTGCGCCGCAATCTGTTCGGCCAGCAGCAGCCGTTGGGTGCGCATGAGGTAACCGAGCAGCCAGCCGCCCGCGACGAACAGCAGGTACAGCGCCACCACATCCAGGCGGTGCAGCGCGGCCGCCGTGAGCACCAGCGCCGCCGCCGACAGGAAAGCCAGGAACCCGGTGACGGTGGAGGTCAGCGTTCCGACCACGCCGACCATCAGCACCAGCAGGGCCGGCGCGAAGTCGGCGTGCACGGGGGTCGACGTGGCGAACAGCATCACCGCCGTGGCCGCCGACCAGCAAAGCCAAAGCAGCTCCGGCCGCCACTTCATATTGAAGAAGATGAACGCCAACAGCGGCGCCAGCGCGATCGCGCACGCGAGCAGGACGGCGCGCAGGTCGGCCGACGGTCGCTGCAGCACCGCGACCGCGCCGCCGCCCACCAGGATGGCGTCGGTGATCACCACGAACGACCAGGTGATGCCCACCGGGATCTGCTCGCCCCGCAGACGTAGCTGTTCCCGCAGGAAAGACGCTGCGGTTTCGAACATCGTTCAATCGTAGAAGAGGAGGGCCCTCGCCGACATCAGCCTCGGGTATGCATTAGGCCGGCATCGCCTCCTACCGTGGTAGGAGACAAAGACCGGACTTCGGCACGACGCGCGGCGGCGGTCGTGATCCCTAGCGTTCGATGCATGACATGGCAACTTCTGCACGAGCGCATGGCCTTCATGGCCGACATGATCAACACCGCCGACACCGACCCCGAGATCGCGCTTGATCTGTCCGACAAGGCATCCGAGGTGGCCCGGCTGTTCGGCGACGAGGAGGGCCTGCTGCTGTCGCTGCGACAGCGTTGGCTCACGATGCTGTCCGCGAAGCTGGATCAGGCGTCCTACGAGGGCGTTACGGCCGAACAGGCCAGGGCCGACCTGATAGCCGCGAACCCCGGGCTGCACGCGATGCTGGGCCTTGCGCTGCGGCGGTCGTTGCGGCTGCGATCGCTGTCGCGGGGCGAGCAGCGGGTCGTCGACCTCTTCGGCGGAGCGCCCAGCGATCGGCAGACCGTTGCGTGAGCGGACGACGAGGCGCTACGCGGTCCTGGTCATCGGACTCTGGCTGCTCGCGGCGGCCGTCGGCAATCTGGCTGTGCCGCAACTGGAACGGGTCGTCGACACGCACTCGCGCTCCTTCATGCCCGCCGACGCGTCCAGCTCGGTCGCCGCCACCCGGGCCGCTCAACTGTTCGGCCAAACCCCCAGCAACAACTTCGTTTACGTGGTGCTGGACCGGAACGTCCCGCTGACGTCACAGGACCGCCACTTCTACGACGCGCTGACCAAAGCGCTGGAATCCGATCGACGGCACGTGTATTCGGTGACCGACCTGTGGTCGCAGCCCGCGACCGCCGCCGGCGCCCAGAGCACCGACGGGCGCGCGGTCACCGTCATGGTCCGGCTCGCCGGCATGCTGGGCACCTCCGAGGCGCGCGATTCGGTGAACGCCGTGCGCCACAACATTTCCGCGCTGTCGCCGCCGTCGGGCCTGCAGGCCCGGGTCACCGGCCCCGGGGCCACGATCGTCGACGAATTCGCCGCGATCGACCGCCAGATGCTGTCGATCACGGCGGCCACCGTTGGCCTCATCCTGGTGCTGTTGCTGCTGGTGTACCGGTCGCCAATCGCCGCGGCGGTCCCGCTGATTTCCGTCGGGCTGGCTCTTGCCGTGGCGCGCTCGGTTGTTGCGGCACTGGGGTTGTCGGGCGCCGTCGAGGTATCGCTGTTCTCGGTGGCGCTGATGGCGGCCATGACGCTGGGCGCGGGAACCGACTACGCGATCTTTCTCGTCGGCCGCTACCAGGAGGGCCGACGCCGCGGCGTCGAGCCCGCGCGGGCACTGAAGGACGCCTACCGGGCGATCGCGCCTGTCGTGATCGGATCGGCGCTGACGGTGTCGGTGGCGCTGGGCTGCCTGGGCTTTGCCGAGGTGGGGATGTTTCGCAGCGCCGGAATACCATGCGCCATAGGAATTCTCGTGACGATGGTGGCGGCGCTGACGCTGACGCCGGCGCTGATGGCCCTGGCGATCGGCCGGAACATGCTCGAGCCGCGTCCGTCGCGCACGGCGCTGCGCTGGCGTCGCGTCGGAGCGACGGTGGCCCGCTGGCCCGGGCCCGTGCTGACCGCGGCCGGCGCACTGATCCTGTTGGTCGCGCTGCCGCTGGCGGGCCTTCGGGTCGGCTGGAACGAGCCGGCGGCCACCCCGTCGGGCGCCGAATCCAGCAGCGGCTACGCGGCCGCCGATCGGCACTTCGCCGCCAACACCCTGCTGCCCGACGTCGTCACCGTCCAGGCCGACCACGACCTGCGCAACCCGGCCGGGCTGATCGCCGTCGAACGGATCACCCGCCAGATCATGGCGGTGCCGGGCGTGCGGCTCGTACAGTCGGCCAGCCGGCCCGACGGCAAGGTGCCCGAGCAGGCGACGCTGAGTTCGCAGGCCGGGACGATGGGCCGTCAGCTCAACGAGGCGGTCGACTCGCTGAACCGACGGCTGAGCCGCATCTCCGAGCTGGACCGTGCGCTCGAGCAGACCCAGGCCGCGGTGACCCAGCTCAGCGGCGGGCTGCGGGGCGGCAGCGCGGGGGTAGCCGACATGTCCGCCGCCGCCGCAGACATGCGCGCCGGGCTGGACGGCGTGCAGCGCACGGTCACCACGGTGTCGGGCTATCTGGACCCGCTGCGCGAGTTCGTCGCCCGGACCCCGGACTGCGTCGCGAACCCCTTGTGCGCGACCGTCAACCGCGTGCTCGAACCCGTCGACGGTCTGCTGCAGACCTCGACCCGGCTGGGCGACGGCGCCACCAAGCTGAGCGGCGGGTCCGACACCGCCGCCAGGGCGCTGGTCGGCATGCCGCAGGCCGTGGCGTCGATGAGTGGCGCCCTGGCGCAGGCCCGCGCGGCCACCCACGACCTGCTGGGCCTGAGTGAGACGATCGGCCCGCAGCTGCGCCAGCTCACCGACTACCTCGGCGAGCTGGACGCCGGGTTCCAGGGCAGCGCTGCGGGCGGCTTCTACCTGCCGCAGCGCGCGCTGTCCGACCCCAGGTATCAGGCGGTGCTGCGTAACCTCATCTCGGCGAACGGTCGCGCCACCTACCTGTTGGTGTACGGCGAGGGCGAAGAGTGGGGGAGCGACGGCGCCACGCGGGCGGGCCTGGTGCGCGCCGCGATCAAGGAGGCCACCAAGGAGGGGACGCTGACCCCGACGGCCGTCGACCTGGCCGGTGTCGGGCCGGCGACGGCCGACCTGCAGCGCTTCGTGGCCCGGGACACCGCGCTGCTGGTGGGCGCGGCGCTGGTGCTGATCTTCCTGATCGTCATGGCGATGCTGCGCAGCCCGGTCGCCGGGCTGGTGGTCGTCGGCACCGTCGTCGCGTCCTACGCGTCGGCGCTGGGCGCCAGCGTGCTGATCTGGCAGCACCTGCTGCACCAGCCGCTGCACTGGGCCGTGGCGCCCATCGCCTTCATCGCGCTGATCGCCGTCGGCGCCGACTACAACCTGCTGCTGGCGCTGCGGATCAAGCAGGAGGCGAGAGCAGGCCTGCGGACCGGCATCATCCGCGCGTTCGGCGGCACCGGCGGCGTCGTCACCACCGCGGGCATCGTCTTTGGGATCACCATGCTGGCGCTGCTGGCCAGCAGCGTGCTGTCCATCGCCCAGGTCGGCACGACGATCGCCGTCGGGCTCCTGATGGACACCCTGGTGGTGCGGGCGCTGGTGGTGCCGTCGGTCGTCGCGCTGCTGGGACGGTGGTTCTGGTGGCCGGGCGGACTGCCCCGCCGGGAGGTGCGGGATAGCGCCGCCGACGGCACGGACAGCGCAGACCACAGGGCCGCCATCCTCGTTGGCTAACTTCTAAAGCTGCGTGAATCGGTACCAGTCCACGTGGCAGCACCACCGGAGACAATCTGGAACCTGGTGGCCGACGTCCGAAACACCGGAAGGTTCTCACCCGAGACGTTTCGACGCCGAATGGCTCGACGGCGCAACCTTCGCGATATGACGACGACCCTCGAGCGGATCAAAGCGGTCGTCGAGCAGGCATAACCGGCCCGGAATCGCTGCGGCGCGGCGTACTCCTCATCGGCGCCGCGATGTTACGGAGTGGCTCAGCCGCGGACGACCTTGCCGGCCTTGATGCACGAGGTGCAGACGTTCAGCCGCTTCTTGTTCCCGCCGGGACGCGTCACGACGTGCACGGTCTGCACGTTGGGGTCCCACCGGCGGCTGGTGCGGCGGTGGGAGTGCGACACCGACTTGCCGAAGCCGGGGCCTTTCCCGCAGATATCGCACACAGCGGCCATTTTGAACTCCTCAAATCTTCTGGGGTCCGGTCTCTTGTGGACCGGCAACATCGCCGCCGCCGGGACAACTCGCACCGACCGGGCCGTCCCAGGATAGCGAGTGTCGCGGGCAACCGCCAAAACCGGCGCACTGACCTGAAATCAGCCCCACTTCGGCCGAACGCGAATGCGAAATTCCGCCCCGCGTGACCTTATTTTTGGGAACATCTGCGGATGGACGCGGATGGCGCCGACCAACGGATCCCAGATCGGCCAGCGCAACAGCCCGGCCTGGGACTTTGGCTCAAAATGATCACACCGACGCGGGGCGCCAAGATCCTGCTTGTCGTCTCCTTCCTTTTTGACGTGGCCGGCATTCTGGTGCTGATTATCGGGATGCAGGTGGTCAAACCGAGTCCGATGCCTATGCCGGTGACACTTGTCGCGACCGCGCTGATATTTGTCGGCACCTTGATCTTCTCCAGCCTGGTGGTCGCCGAGGTGCGCCGTCAGGGCAAGCGGCGCCCGCCGCCCCCGGGTTGACATCACAACGATCCACCGGCCGCGGAAGCGCCATGACCTGTGCTGTCGGTGTCGCTGGCTAGGCTCAATGCAGCTCGATACAGCTCGAGCACAGTGGCGGGGCGCAGGAGGTGGGGTCGGCTGTGAGCACTGCTCGCGCTGCGCAGGATCGTCTGCTGGACGCGGCCGCCCTGCGGGACTGGGCGCACGCCGCGGTCAGCGACCTGATCACCCACATCGACGAGATCAACCGCCTCAACGTGTTCCCCGTTGCAGACGCCGACACCGGCGCCAACATGCTGTTCACCATGCGTTCGGCGCTGGCTGAAGCCAATGCCGGGGCCGACGCCGAGGACGCAGGCGACGTCGCCCGCGTCGCGGCCGCGTTGTCGACCGGCGCGCTGAACGGCGCCCGCGGCAACTCGGGCGTGATCCTGTCGCAGATCCTGTGCGGCATCGCCGACGTCACCGCGACGGCGGCCGCCGACGCCGGCGGCGAACTGCCCGATATCGGCGCCGGCCTGCTCGGGGCGGCCTTCCGGCGCGGCGTCGAGCTGGTGATCACGTCGATGGGCGGCGAGGAGGTGCCGGGCACCATCGTGTCGGTGCTGCAGGCCGCGGCCGGTGCGGTCGAACACTGCGCCCGCGAAGACCCGGGCGGGCTGGCCCGGGCGCTCACCGCCGCCGGCGAGGCCGCCGTCGTCGCGCTGGAAAAAACCCCCGAGCAGCTCGACGTGCTCGCGGACGCCGGCGCGGTGGACGCCGGGGGCCGCGGCCTCCTGGTCCTGCTGGACGCGCTGCGCTCGACGATCACCGGGCAGGCGCCGGACCGTGAGGTGTATGAGCCGTCGCCGCCGGTCCAGGCCCACCCCCAGGCCGCCGCCCGCCCGGCGCCGCAATTCGAGGTGATGTACCTGCTGGACGGTTGCGCCGACGGCGCCGCCGACGCGCTGCGGGACCGGCTCGCGGAGCTGGGCGAATCGGTGGCCATCGCCGCCGCTCCGGCGGCGAGCGGGGGCGGCTATTCGGTGCACGTCCACACCGACGACGCGGGCGCGGCTGTCGAGGCCGGACTGGCGGCCGGGCGGCTGAGCCGCATCGTCATCTCCGCGCTGAGTTCCGGCGCCACCGGGCTGCCGGCGGGCAGCTGGACGCGGGAGCGTGCGGTGCTGGCCGTCGTCGACGGCGACGGCGCGGCCGAGCTGTTCGCCGCGGAGGGGGCCTGCGTGCTGCGGCCCGGCGCGGACGCCGCAGACCCGGCCACCGACATCAGCGCCCACCAGCTGGTCCGCGCCGTGGTGGACACCGGCGCCGCGCAGGTCATGGTGCTGCCCAACGGCTACGTCGCCGCCGGGGAGTTGGTCGCTGGGTGCACCGCGGCCATCGGCTGGGGCGTCGACGTGGTGCCGATCCCGACGGGGTCGATGGTGCAGGGGCTGGCCGCGCTGGCCGTGCACGAACCGGGCCGCCAAGCGGTCGACGACGGCTACACCATGGCCGGCGCCGCCGGTGCGGCGCGCCACGGCTCGGTGCGCATCGCCACCGAGACGGCGCTGACCTGGGCCGGCACCTGTCAGCCCGGCGACGGCCTGGGCATCGCGGGCGACGAGGTGCTGATCGTGGCCGCCGACGCCGGCGCCGCCGCGACCGGCCTGCTCGACCTGCTGCTCGCGTCCGGCGGCGAGCTGGCGACGGTGCTGGTGGGCGCGGAACTCGCCGTGGCGGGCGCCGGTGATATCGCGGAGATCCTGCAGAAGCACGTGCACGACCATCACCCGGGCACCGAGCTGGTCACCTACCGCACCGGCCATCGCGGGGACGCGCTGCTGATCGGGGTGGAGTAGCCGTGGCGACACTGAGCGATCGGCTGGATTACGTCGTCGGGGGCAAGACCCCTGGGCTGCTCGACGAGGTTTTCGGGATCCGGACCGTCGAGGACCTGCTACGCCATTACCCGCGCGGATACACCCTGGGCGCCGCCGCGCGCGGCAGCGATTATGAGTGGCCGGAAGAGGGCCAGCACATCACCGTCGTCGACACCATCACCGAAACCAAGACGTGGCCCATGAAGAAGGACCGGAGGCGGATGTGTCATCGCATCACCGTCGGAACGGGACCCGGCAAGGTGACCGCGACATTCTTCAACGCGAACTTCATCCAGAAGGGCTTGACCAAGGACGCGAAGGTGATGCTTTCCGGTGAGGTGGGATTCTTCCGTGGAACCACGCAACTGACTCACCCGGCATTTCTCATCCTGGAGTCGCCGGATGGAAAGGTGCACGGCACCAAGTCGCTGAGCACCATCGCCGAGGCCGAGCATGCCGTCAGCAGCGAAGAGGTGTCTTCGGCGCTCGAGGGCCGTTTCTTCGCGATCTATCCGGCCAGCACCAAAATACAAAGCTGGGAGATCTTTCTCGCCGTCCGCCAGGTGCTCGACGTCCTGGATCCGGTGCCGGACCCGCTGCCTGCGGACCTGCTCGCCGAGCGCCGGCTGATGTCCGAAGACGAAGCATTGCGCGCCATCCACCTTTCGGAGGACGAGGACGAACGCCGCCGCGCGCGGGAGCGGCTGACCTTCGACGAGGCCATCGGCCTGCAGTGGGCGCTGGTGGTCCGCCGGCACGGGGAGTTGGCCGAGTCGGGGCCGCCGGCCCCGCGGCGGCCTGACCGGCTGGCCGCCGAGTTGCTGCGGCAGTTGCCGTTCGAGCTGACGGCGGGGCAGCGTGCGGTGCTCGATGTGCTCGAAGGCGAACTGGCCGCGACCCGCCCGATGAACCGCATGCTGCAGGGCGAGGTCGGATCCGGCAAGACGATCCTGGCGGTGCTGGCGATGCTGCAGATGGTCGACGCCGGTTACCAGTGCGCCCTGCTGGCGCCAACGGAAGTCCTTGCAGCGCAACATCTTTTGTCGATCACCGACGTGCTGGGGCCGCTCGCGATGGGCGGCCAGCTGGGCGGGGCCGAAAACTCCACCCGGGTGGCCCTGCTCACCGGTTCGCTGACCGCCGGGCAGAAGAAGCAGATGCGCGCCGAGATCGCCGGCGGCCAGGTCGGCATCGTCATCGGCACCCACGCGTTGCTGCAGGACGCGGTGGAGTTCGACAACCTCGGCCTGGTCGTGGTCGACGAACAGCACCGCTTCGGGGTCGAGCAGCGGGATCAGCTGCGCGGCAAGGCCCGCGCCGGCATCACCCCGCACCTGCTGGTGATGACGGCGACGCCGATTCCGCGCACCGTCGCGCTCACCTATTACGGCGACCTGGAAACCTCGACGCTGCGCGAACTTCCGCGCGGGCGCCGGCCCATCACCACCCGGACCATCTTCGTCAACGACAATCCCGGGTGGCTCGACCGGGCGTGGCAGCGCATCATCGAGGAGGTCGCCGCCGGCCGCCAGGCCTACGTGGTGGCGCCGCGGATCGACGAGTCCGACGACACCGGCAAGGACGATAAGGACCGAAAGGGCGGAAAGGGCGGCCGCAAGTCGGTGACAGCCGAAGGCCTCTTCGCCCGGCTGCGTTCCACCGAGCTGGCGAGCCTGCGGCTGGGGCTCATGCACGGCCGCCTGCCCGCCGACGAGAAGGACGCCGCGATGGCGGCCTTCCGCGCCGGCGAGATCGACGTGCTGGTCTGTACCACCGTCATCGAGGTGGGTGTCGACGTGCCCAACGCGACGGTGATGTTGGTGATGGACGCCGACCGGTTCGGCATCAGCCAGCTGCATCAGCTGCGCGGCCGCATCGGCCGCGGCACGCACCCCAGCCTGTGCCTGCTCGCCAGCTGGGTTTCCGGGGCGTCGTCGGCCGGCCGGCGGCTGAATGCGGTCGCCGGCACGCAGGACGGCTTCGTGCTCGCCGACCTGGACCTCAAGGACCGCCGCGAGGGGGATGTGCTGGGCCGCAACCAATCCGGCAGGGCGATTAACCTGCGGTTGCTGTCGCTGGTCGATCACCAGGACATCATCGAGTTTGCCCGGGACTTCTGCTCGCGCGCCTACGAGCGTGATCCGGCCGACCCCGGAATGGCCGTGCTGGCGGCCCCGTTCGCCGACACCGATCGCATCGAATACCTGGACAAATCGTGAATCGCAAACTGCTGCTGTGGTTGTCGGCCCTCGCGGTGCTCGCGCTGGTGGTCGCGTATCAGACGGTGGGATCGT